>JAIFLB010000186.1 GCA_020049245.1 Betaproteobacteria bacterium
TGCGGCGCGATCTCTCGCACCCGGCCGCGATAGCGTTTGTCCGGCGCGGCCCACAGCGTCACCGTCAGTTCACCCGCCTTGTTCAACTCGGTGACCCGGTTTTCCGGCACCGCGATAAGGACTTCCTTTTCATCCGTGCGCGCCACTTTCAGCACCGGCTGACCAGCCGCAACCACCTGGCCGGCTTCCACCATCACAGCGGCAACCACACCGTTGCTGTCGCTGCTCAACGTTGCATAACCACTCTGGTTGCTGGCCAGCGATTTCTGCGCGGCGGCGGCGCGGACCTTTTCTTCCGCCGCCTTGAACGCCGTTTCTTTCGCATCCAACGCCGCCGTGCTGACAAACTGTTGCGCCTTGAGGCCGCGATAGCGTTCCAACTCGGCCTGGGCGAACGCCCGGTCGGCTTCCGCCGCCGCCAGCAGCGCCGCCGCGCTTTTCTGCGCCTGCGCCAGATCAGCCGGATCAAGCCGCGCCAGTACCTGCCCGGCGACAACCCGGTCGCCCAGCTCCACGCGTCGTTCGATCAGCTTGCCGCCCACCCGGAACGCCAGCGCGGTTTCATGCCTGGGTTTCACCTCGCCGGAATATTCAGCATGGTTGAAACCGGCGCCAATCTCCACCTGATGCGCCAGCACCATGCGGGCTTGCGGCGCTGGCGGCGTCTCCTTCTCGTTGCAGGCGGCGAGCATGGAAAGAAACAGGAGTAGCGCGAATGCTTGGATGTTCATGCGGGTTTCCTTAGCCTTACACCATCGAAATCAATGGCAACGCAGATAGTAATTCGAGGATGCGCCAAATAATTTGTGAAAGGTTAATTCGGTTTTCAATTCGGAGTATTCAACTCGGAGTTTTCAAACTCGCCTTGTTCAGCGGGTCAAACTCAGCCCATGGCGAATCAATTATTAGCAAGGCCGCCAGCACCGCATCTGGCGGTTATCCAACTCCGTCGCAAATTCATTAACGTTTTATTCCTGAGCACAACTTGAAACTGCCATCGCCAGGATGCCAGCCGGACTTGGGCATCTGTTCTTGGCGCTGCATCGATTGGCCGACACGGTTGTCGGCAATATCGCCGACAAAGCAGAACGCACCAACGCAGGTACTGCCCTCCAGATGAATCAATCCGTGACTGATATCGCCCGTTTCAGGCTGCTCGACCTGCGTACCGGCCGCGTGCAAACCTTCGGCCCAGCCGGCCAGCAGAGCGGCATCGCCAAAACCCCGGCAGGCGGCCTGGTCAAAGTCGGCAAACTCGGCCTGGACGGCGACGAACAGGCCGACAGACTGCATCACGGCGGCATCGACAAGGCTGTTGTCGGCAAGCTGGCGGGAAAAAGTGGTGAATCGGCTGAGCACAGGCTAATTTCAGCACAGACAAGCATCAGATCGGTAACCCTGGCTAACCTTGAAATACCTCTGTGTTAGCTTGATTGGCAAGCTTCTTACTTTCCGATCTTCGGATGGGTCTGTACCATTGGCGGCCAGCGTACTGGCTTGATCACGACGTTCTGTCACGACCTTAAGACAAATTTCGGCTGATTTCTGGATAAGTCATGCGATGAGTTACACCCGAAGTAGCATCCAAAGTTAACCCAAAAATACCTAGTTTCAAATGGACCCTACCGGAAACCAACAGACAAGAAAAAAGCCGCAAACCCTTGCAGATTTGCGGCTTTCTGTGTGTTCCAAGCTTGCCTTGGAATGTAACTTGGTGCCCAGGAGAGGACTCGAACCTCCACGCCCTTGCAAGCGCTAGGACCTGAACCTAGTGCGTCTACCAATTCCGCCACCTGGGCCAAACCTCATCTGTCAAAACCACCGCTGTTGAAGCGCCCCACACACCCGCCAAATCCAGCCCGCCCCGGCGTGGCCATAAGGCCTTGCGCTGGCAAGATCCGCATCTGGAGCGGGAGCGTGCGAAATATGGTCAGGCCATGCCAAGCCGGGAATTCATCCTGCAGTTGGTGACCGAAGCGGCCGGCCCGGTTGATAGCGAGGAATTCGCTGTCCGGCTGGGCATCGAGCCGGACGAAATGGATGCCTTCAATGTGCGTCTGCGCGCCATGCAGCGCGATGGCCAGATCGTCATCAACCGGCGTGGCGCCTTGTGCTTGCCGGACAAGATCGACGTCAAGAACGGACGTGTCGAAGGCCATCATGATGGTTTCGGTTTCTTCATCCCGGATGACAAATCGGGCGACATGTTCATCCATGAAAAGGAAATGCGCGGCGTGCTGCATGGCGACCGGGTCATGGTGCGCGAACATGGCGTCGATCGGCGCGGCCGCAAGGAAGGCAAGATTGTCGAAGTGCTGGAACGGGTCAATCAAAGCCTGGTCGGCCGCCTTTACCGCGAACGCGGTTACCAGTGGGTGGTGGCGGAAAACCGTCGTATCAGCCAGGACATTCTGATTCCCGATCATGCCGACCTGGGCGCCTCAAACGGCCAGGTGGTGATGACCGAGATCGTCGAGCAGCCGACCAAACATGCGCCCCCCGTCGGCCGGGTCATTAAGATTCTTGGCAGCTATGCCGATCCGGGCATGGAAATCGAAATCGCGTTGCGCAAGCACAATCTGCCCAACGAGTTCCCGCCGGAAGTAGCGGCAGTAGCGAAGAAGCTGCCAAAGACCGTACTCAAGAAGGATCTGGGCGGCGGCCGCGAGGACATCCGCGATCTGCCGCTGGTCACCATCGACGGCGAGGATGCGCGCGATTTTGACGATGCCGTCTACTGCCTGCCGGAAGGTCGCGGCTATCGATTGTGGGTCGCCATTGCCGACGTTTCGCATTACGTGCAGCCGGGTGCGCCGCTGGACAAGGAAGCTTACGACCGGGGCAATTCGGTGTATTTCCCGCGCCGTGTCATCCCGATGCTGCCGGAAGAACTCTCCAATGGCCTGTGTTCGCTGAATCCGGAAGTTGATCGCCTGTGCATGGTGTGCGAGATGGAGATTTCCAGCTTCGGCAATATCAAGAAGCACCGTTTCTATCCGGGCGTCATGCATTCCAAGGCGCGCCTGACCTACAACCAGGTGTGGGATTGGCTCTCCGCCGGAGAGACGCCGGCCGACAAGGGCTGGGTGCTGCCGCATCTGCAGAACCTGCACAAATTGTTCAAAGTGCTGCTGAAGGCTCGCGCCAAGCGCGGTGCGATCGACTTCGAGACGGTCGAGACCAAGATGCTGTTCGACGAGCACGACAAGATCGAACGCATCGTGCCGTCCAGCCGCAACGAAGCGCACAAATTGATCGAGGAATGCATGCTGGCGGCCAACGTCTGTGCTTCCGAGTTCCTGCAGAAGCGCAAGCACCCGGCGCTGTACCGCGTGCATGAAGGCCCGACGCCGGAGAAGCTGAAGGCGCTGCACGAATTCCTCGCCGAGTTCGGCTTTTTCCTGACCGGCGGCGACGATCCGCATGCCAAGGATTACGCCGAGTTGCTGGCCAAGATCAAGGGCCGGCCGGACGAGCAGTTGTTGCAGACCGTGCTGCTGCGTTCGCTGCGGCAGGCGGTCTACACACCGGAGAACGCAGGCCATTTCGGCCTGGCTTACGAGGCTTACACGCATTTCACCTCGCCGATCCGCCGCTATCCCGACCTGCTGGTGCATCGCGCGATCAAGGCCTGCCTGAAAAACGAAACCTACAACCCAGGCAACTGGGAAAACGTCGGCACGCATTGCTCGATGACCGAACGCCGCGCCGACGATGCCACGCGCGACGTGGTGGCCTGGCTGAAGTGCTTCTACATGCAGGACAAGATCAACGAGGAATTCGACGGCGTCATTTCCGCCGTGGTCAGCTTCGGGGTGTTCGTCGCGTTGAACGAAGTGTTTGTCGAAGGCCTGGTGCACGTCACCGAACTTGGCCAGGACTATTACCACTTCGATGCAGCACGGCATCAGATGCTGGGCGAACGCACCGGCAAGCGCTTCCGCCTCGGCGACAAGGTGCGCATTCGCGTCGTGCAGGTCGATATCGAATCTTCCCGCATCGACTTTGCGCTGGTCGATGATGCGGCGACCGGCAAGCCCGCCGCGTCCGCTAAAGCCAAGGCGCAGGGCAAACCCAACGCCAAACCGCAACCCACGGTGACCCGCCCCGCCGCCGCCGGAAAACACAAATCCGGAGGCAAGGGCCGATGAGCCAACGCATGCTGATCCACGGCTTCCACGCCATCATCGCCCGCCTGCGCCATCATCCCGACAGCATCCAGGTCATCTATCTCGACCAGACCCGGCGCGACAAACGCGCCAAGGATCTGCTCAAGGTCGCCGCCGACCGCAACGTGCGAGTCGTGCTGGCCGATGGCGCGCGAGTCGAGGAAATGGCGCGCGGAAAATCTCAGGGCGTCGTCGCTTCCGCTGACCCGATCCAACTCGCGCGTGATATCGACGAAGTGCTGGAAGACCTGACCGAACCGGCGTTGCTGCTGGTGCTCGACGGCGTCACCGATCCGCACAACCTGGGCGCCTGCCTGCGCAGCGCCGACGCCTTCGGCGTGCATGCGGTGATCGCACCGAAGGACCGCGCCGCCGGCCTCAGCGCGGTAGCAATGAAGGCGGCCAGTGGGGCGGCGGAATCGGTGCCGTACATCACGGTGACCAACCTCGCCCGCACGCTGCGCGACCTGAAGGATCAAAACATCCTGATCGTCGGCACCGACGACGAAGCGCCGGGCACCGTGATGGACGCCGATTTCTCCGGCCCCGCCGCGCTGGTGCTGGGTGCAGAAGGAGCCGGTATGCGCCGCCTGACGCGCGAACATTGCGATCTGCTGGTGCGCATCCCGATGTATGGCCAGGTTGAAAGCCTCAACGTCTCGGTTTCCGCCGGGGTGTGTCTGTACGAGGCGCGCCGGCAACGGACTCTGGCGGGCTGAGATGAAAACCATGCATGTGGATGTCAAGCCGGCCTGGGCGATGCTGAATCAGGCCGAACTGCTGCACGGCGCGACCGAAATCGAATTGACGCTGGATCGCCTCGCCAGCCAGATCACCGACGCGATGGCGGACAGTTTTCCGATTGCGCTGTGCGTCATGGGCGGCGCGGTGGTGTTCGCCGGCAAACTGCTGCCGCGCCTCGGATTTCCGCTCGAATTCGATTATCTGCATGCCACCCGCTACCGCGATGGCACCAGCGGCGGCGAAATCGAATGGAGCGTACTGCCGCGCAAGAGCTTGCAAGGCCGCAGCATCCTGTTGCTGGACGATATCCTCGACGAAGGCCACACGCTGGCGGCGGCGAAGATACGTTTGCTCGAACTCGGCGCGACCGAGGTCAAGATCGCGGTGCTGGCCGACAAGCTGATTGGCCGCGAAAAACCCATCGCCGCCGATTTTGTCGGTCTGCATCTGCCTGACCGTTATGTCTTCGGCATGGGCATGGATGCGTATGG
>JAIFLB010000180.1 GCA_020049245.1 Betaproteobacteria bacterium
TCGCCAATCTCGATGCCGGCGGTTTGCTGGGGCCGCACATCCAGCCGCTGATGGCGCGCCTGACTGGTTTGTTGGGCAGCGGCCGGCATCCAGCGGAAGAAGTCCGCAAGCGAATCAAGCTGATCCCGCTCGCAGCCCGCCGCGTGCCGCTGGAACAGTTCGCCGCCCTCGGTTCTGCGCTGTTGCGGCGCAAGCGGCTGCGCATCGGCTATTACGCCAAATCGAACGATGCGCTCAGCGAGCGTGAGATTTCACCGCAACGCCTGGTGCACTACCGCGAGAACTGGTACCTCGATGCCTGGTGCCATTTGCGCGGTGGCCTGCGCAGCTTCGCCGTGGATGGCGTGCGGCATGCCGAAGTGCTCGACACTGCGGCGCGCGAAGTGGCGGAAAAATCACTCGACGCGATGCTCGGCGCCGGCTACGGCATCTTCTCCGGCCGCAAGCTGAACTGGGCGAAACTGCGCTTCAGTCCAGAACGCGCGCGCTGGGTGGCGCTCGAACAATGGCACCCGAAACAGCGCGGCAAGCTGCTGAAGGACGGCGCTTATGTGCTTGAAATGCCTTATGCCGATGACCGCGAACTGGTGATGGATATCCTGCGCCATGTGCCGGAGGTGGAAGTGCTGGAACCAGCCGAGTTGCGCGAAAAGGTGGTCGAGAAATTGCGTGCCGGGCTGGTGGGGATGAGTTGAGCGCGACCGTAAACCACTTTATTCGCCGACCCGCAACAATCGCCGCATCAGCAATGTTTTCATGTCCCGCCGGCAATCGGCGACGATGTGCACATAAATTGTCGTCTGCCGCACTTCGTAAATGATCCGATTTTTGCCTGTAATAAGCTGACGGTATTGCGCCAGATTGATTTCCTCCAGGGCCTCCGGGACAGGGCCGCTGAACGGAAATGTCTGCAGGTTATCGATGGCCGACTTGATCAATGCGTAACTCTCGAGCCATGCCGCGCGGCCGAATTGCCTAAGCAGATGGTGACGTAGATCCTGCAAATCCTGTTCCGCTGATTTCAGGATCACAACGGCATGATTCATGCCGGATCTCCGGCGCTCCTGTCCAGCGTGTCCAGATCGGCAAACACCGCATCGGCCGGACGGAAAGCACCTGCTTCGATCTGCTTGTTGCCCATCGCCAGCATTTTCAGCAGCGCCAGTGTTTCCTCGTTTTCCTGCCAGGACTTGATATCCATCACCACCAGTTTTGCTTCGCCGTTTTGCGTTACCAAGAGCGGCTCACGGCACTCGGTCAGGGTTTTTACGATTTCGGCGGTGTGGCTTTTTAGATAGGAAATCGGTTTGATCTGATTGGCGTAGTCCATGCTTGTGGCGCTCCGGTATCTGGGTGAGACCGAATTTAGTCTTGATTAAGTCTCATCACAAACGGTATTTCTTATTCACCCCAGCCGTTCCAGCAACACCTTCGCCGATCTTTCCGAGACCACCAGCACCAGCTTCATCATCGCCCGCGTCGCGCCGACGAACAGTTTGCGCACCGCGCGTTCGTCGAGCTGTTCGAAGTCGATTTCAGCGAACACGATGGCTGGCGCGGCCTGGCCCTTGAAGCGGTAGACCGATTCGAGCAGCACATCGCCCTCCGAATACAGCGGCTGGCCGAGCAGATCGTAGCGGCCGGTGAAGGTTTTCAGGCTATGTGGACCTAGTTGGGTGTAGGGGAAGAGCAGCGACTTCTCGCGTCCGCTGAAGCTGACCACGGCGATGTCGGCCTTCTTGTAGCCTTCGGCCAGACACTGGCGGATGCCTTCCTTGACCTGCTGCGCCAATTCGCCGCCGTCCCTGTAGGTCAGCACAACCAGTTCGGCGGCGTGCAGCGCGCCTTGCGCTTCAATCCGGAATTCGTCCGGCAGCAGGTTTTGCAGCATGCGCACGACTGAACGCGGGCTGCGGAAATTGCTGTTCGCCGTCAGCCGCACCCAACCGGGCAGCGCCACCGGCGCGCGGCCATAGAGATTCTGCAAAGGGTCTTCCAGCCAGAGCGCACGTCCGCCCGGTTTCAGGTGACGCAATGCCAGGTCGCGCCAGGCTTCGGTGAAATCCTGGCCTTCGTCGACGATGACCGTGTCGAACAGGTCGCTGGCGTCGATCGGCAGTTCGGCGGCGCCGACAAGCAGGTTGTCGAATGCGTCGGACTGGCTGAAATCCGGTGTGATGCCGGCCGCGCGCAGGCGTTGGTCGCACAACATGTGCAAGGTGCAGGCCTGGCCGCCGGGCGGCGCGATGAGCTGGAAATGGTCCGCCAGCGGGCGGTTGTAGCAAAGATAGAGCGGCCGCAATCCCTGCTCGATGGCGGCGCGATATTCGGCCAGCGCCAGCTGCGTCTTGCCGGAGCCGGCGGTGCCGCTGACACGCAGCCGATAAGGTTCGAATTCGAGCTGTCGCGCCCACTGTGCCAGGCCGCCGGAAATCCGTGTCACCAGGCCACGGGCGCGGCCGATCAGCGCGCTGACATCGGTTTCCAGTTGCACGATGCATCGCCTGGCGGCAGTATCTGGCGAATGATCCGCGCCAACTGATCACGGCGGCGGGCATCGACAATGCGTTCCGGGGCGATGCCGGCCGTTTCGACTTGCTTGACCTGGTAATCCGGGCAATACAACAGGCTTTCCAGACGCACGTCACGGCAGCCCGGGCGGGCGTACAACTTGCTCTGCAATGCGGCCACGCTGCGTGCCATCTGGATCGGCACGCTCTTGGTCTTCTCGGCGTAGCGCTTTTTCAGACCGTCTTCGCCTTCTTCCAGAAAACCGCTCTTCTGCTCGATCAGCAGCAGATCACCGGCCTGATTGACGACCACGAAATCGATCTCGCCATAGACCGAATAGCCGTGTTCCAGTCGCGTCCAATGCACCGCGTGGTAGACCGTGTAGTCATCCGGCAATGCCTCCGACAACGCGGTCAGTGTTTCGATTTCGCGTCCCGCAGCGCTGTTGAGCGCGCTACTGTGGGCACACTCGCGCCAGCCGTCGGGGACGATCAAGGCCATGCCGGGTTCAATCCATCCGCAGCCGCCAAGCCACCGTTTCCCCCGCCCGCAGCGGTACGACGCCCGAAGGATGGTCGGCGCTGACCGACGTGGGTTCCCGGATCAGCGTGATCTGCTCGCTATTTCGCGGCAGGCGGTAGAAATCCGCTCCGTGGAAGCTGGCGAAAGCTTCCAGCCGGTCGAGCGCGCCGGCGTGTTCGAATGCCTCGGCATACAACCCCAGCGCAGCATGCGCGGTGTAGATGCCGGCGCAGCCGCAGGCGGCTTCCTTGGTGTGTCTGGTGTGTGGCGCGCTGTCGGTACCGAGGAAGAACTTCGGGTTGCCGGAAATGGCCGCCTCGATCAATGCATGTCGATGTGTTTCGCGCTTCAACACCGGCAGGCAGTAGTAATGCGGCCGCATGCCGCCCTGGAACATGGCATTGCGGTTGTAAAGCAGGTGATGCGCGGTAATCGTGGCGGCGACATTGGCCGGCGCGGCGGTGACGAACTCGGCCGCCTGGTGCGTGGTGATGTGTTCCAGCACGATTTTCAGGTTCGGCAGTCGGCGCAGCAGCGGCGTCAGCACGCGGTCGATGAACACTGCTTCACGGTCGAAGATGTCGACTTCCGGATCGGTGACTTCACCATGCAACAACAAGGGCATGCCGATTTCCTGCATCACTTCGAGCACGTCCTCGACTTTGTGGATGTCGCTGACGCCGGAATCGGAATTGGTGGTAGCGCCCGCCGGGTAGTACTTCACCGCCTGCACAATGCCGCTGGCATGCGCATGCGCCACGTCAGACGGATCGGTGTTGTCGGTCAGATACAGCGTCATCAGCGGGTTGAAGGCCAAGCCGGCGGGGAGTGCGGCCAGAATGCGGCTGCGATAGGCCTGGGCATCGGCCAGCGTGCGCACCGGCGGTTTCAGGTTCGGCATCACGATGGCGCGGGCGAACTGGCGCGCGGTATCCGGCAGCACGGCGGCCAGCATGTCGCCATCGCGCAAATGCAGGTGCCAGTCGTCAGGGCGGGTGAGGGTGAGTGTTTGCAGGGTCATGGTTCTTTTTTAAGCGTCAGTGTTCTTAAGCGTCAATGCGAGGTCGTACAAGGCATTTTTGCGCGCCCCGGTGATGCGCGCGGCGAGGTGCGCCGCCTGTTTCAGCGGCAGTTCTTCCAGCAGAATTTCCAGGATGCGTTGCGCTTCCACATCGCTTTCGTCAGCCTGTGCCGGCGGCGGGCCAATCACCAGCACAAACTCGCCACGCCGATGGTTGTCATCCGCCGCCAGCCAGGCCGGCGCGTCGGCCAGCGTGCAGGCGTGCAGTTGCTCGAATTTCTTGGTCAGTTCGCGGGCGAACAAAATCGAGCGTTCGCCGCCCAGCGTCGCCAGCAGGTCATCGATGGTTTCCTCGATCCGGTGCGGCGCTTCATAGAAAACCAGCGCATCCGGCCGCGTCGCCAGTTCTTGCAACGCTTTCCGGCGCGCGGCGGGCTTGGCCGGCAAAAAGCCGTGGAACAACCAGGCGCCTTCGATGCCGGCTACCGACAACGCGGTGGCCACCGCGCTTGGTCCGGGGATCGGGGTGATCTCGAAGCCGGCGGCGCGCACCGCATTGACCAGCCGCGCGCCGGGATCGGAAATGCCCGGCGTGCCGGCATCCGACACATAGGCGACGCTTTTGCCTTCACGCAATGCTTCGATCAGTCGGGCGGCGGCAGCTTGTTCGTTGTGGTCGTGCAGCGGCGTCAGCTTGCCGGCCTGAATCTGTTGCGTGTTGAGCAGGCCTTGCGTGGTGCGGGTGTCTTCCGCCGCGATGATGTCGGCGGTTTTCAGAACGTCGAGCGCGCGCTGGCTGAGATCGCGCAGATTACCGATCGGTGTGGCGACGATGTGCAGAACGCCGGGGCGGGCCGGCTGGGAGGCATCGAACATGGCGTTGAAATCGGAAATTCAGTCATTTCGTTTGATACTTCGGGCGAGCAGTGTAACGAAACGGGGAAATTCAATGCATAAAGGCGGGTTGAATACCGGCGCGGCGGCGGAACAGGTTGCAGCGGATTATCTGGTGCGGCAGGGGTTGATACTGGTGGCGCGCAACTTTCGTTGTCGTGGAGACGCTGGTGTTCGTCGAAGTCCGCTCCCGTTCGCGGTCGGATTTCGGCGGCGCGGCAGCAAGCATTACCGCCAGCAAGCAGGCCCGCATCATCCTGGCGGCACGGCATTATCTGGCACAGCATTCGATGGATGCGCCTTGCCGTTTTGATGCGGTGCTTCTGCAAGCCGGCCAGCTGCAATGGCTGCCGGCGGCCTTTGAAACCTGATCCCACAAACCTGAAGCAGGCGGCTTCAGGGGGCATCGCTATAATCGGCGCCGGTTTTTTAATTTTCCGCCACCATGACACTCAATCAGCGCATTCAGGATCAATTCCAGACCAGCGTGCACACCCTGGTGGATGCGGTCGATTTGCTCACTGAGCCGATCGGCGAGTCGGTTCAGCTGCTGACGGATTGCCTGATGCACGCAGGCAAGATTCTCATCTGCGGTAACGGCGCTTCAGGCTTGTTGGCGGAATATGTGGCGGCCATCCTGACCGACAAGCTGGATCGGGATCGTCCCGGTCTGGCCGCCATCGCGCTGGCTGGCGGAGCGGTATCAGGCCAATCGGCGGACCCGGCGAACCCGGTATTTGCGCGTCAGGTTTCGACACTCGGGCAGCCAGGCGATGTGCTGTTGGCCATTTCCTCCTTTGGCATGTCGCCCGCCGTCATCGAAGCGGTGCGCGTGGCGCAGGCGCGAGATATTCGGGTGGTCGCGCTGGTGGGCGGCGATGGCGGCGCGCTGGCGGAAATACTGGGCGAGAACGATGTGCTGATTTGCGCGCCAGCCGATTCACCCGCACGCATTCATGAAACTCTTTTGCTCACCATTCACTCTTTGTGCGATGGTATCGATTACTTGTTATTGGGATCCTGACTCATGAAAAAACATCAGCGGGTTTGACCATGGCATCTCTCAGCGGCTGCGTGCCGGTGGTGGCCGGTGGCATCGGCGCCGGCATCCTGATGGCGGAAGACCGTCGCACCGCAGGCACCTACCTGATTGATGAAGAAATTGAATTGAAAGCCTCCAGCCGGATACGCGAGAGCTTTGGCGACAATACCCGTGTCTACGTCACCAGCTTCAATCGCCGTGTGCTGCTCGCCGGCGCGGTGCCAGATGCGGATGTACGGGCAAAAGTCGAGGAACTCACTCTGGCCGTGCCGAATGTGCGCGCGATCCAGAATGAACTGGCAATTGGCAAAGTCAGCTCTTTCGCCACGCGCACATCGGATACTTACATCACGACCAAGGTGAAAGCGCGTTTCCTGGATGACGCGCGCTTCAATGCGCATCACGTCAAAGTTGTCACCGAATCCGGCACCGTTTATCTGATGGGCGTGGTCAAGCGCGAAGAGGCCGCTGCCGCCGCCGAAGTCACGGCGCGTACCGCCGGTGTTTCAAAAGTGGTGAAAGTCTTCGAATACATGGACTGACCCTGATCGGGGCCAGCGGCCCCGATGCCGTGGCAAATCGTCCCGACATTTTTGGCGGCGAATTTTTTGTATAAACCTCGACCTGGAGGAGGCGAACATGAAGATTCGTAACACGGTTTTGTCGATGCTGTTGCTGTCCTTGGCTACGCTCAATGCTCCCGCGCTGGCTGCGGGTACGGATGTCAATATCACGCAAAGTCTCGCGGCGGTGGAAGTGATGCATCAGGGCAAGAAAGTCCGTATCGAGCGGGTGCAAGACACCGAAAACATGCTCGACCCGGATTTTTCGCTGACCTCGCGGCCGTGTCCGCCATTCTGCATCCAGCCGATGACGCTGGGGCCAGGGGTGGAAACCATCGGCGAACTGGAAATGCTTGATTACCTGAAAAAATCAGGCAAGGACGCCAGCATTCTGGTGATCGATTCCCGCGATGGTGATTGGCCGCAACGTTCAGGCGTCATTCCCGGATCGGTCCAATTGCCGTGGCAGGAACTGCATCCGGCCCACAATGAACTCGACAAGATTGCGGATATTCTGATTTTTCGATTTGGCGCCGCGCGACAGGGCGGTTTGTGGAATTTTGAAAACGCCAAGACGCTGGTGTTGTATTGCAACGGCCCCTGGTGCGGCCAATCACCCACCAATATCAAGCAATTGATGGCGATGGGTTATCCGGCACACAAGCTCAAGTGGTATCGTGGCGGGGTCCAGGACTGGAAAATGTTGGGCCTGACTACCGTCACTCCGAAGTGACGCTCCATAGATCGCTGTAACTACAGAAGGAAGAGACAAATGAACAAGACTTTAGTCGCCGCCCTGGCCGTGGCGCTTGCCATGCCGGTTTTACCCGCCGTTGCACAACAGGCAGCCAACCCTTATCTGGCGAATGTTCCCCTTTCCGCTGGCCCGCTCACACTGCCGATTTCCCCGGGCGGACGTGGCATGCGTCCGTACGAAATGTCCAAGCCGGTGTCGCCGGAAGAGAAAAACAAGCTGATGAAACAGATCATGCCGATGATGGGTATGGTCAAGAGTATGGATGTGAAAGACGTCATGAATCTGATGGCGATCAAGTATCCGGCGAAAAAAGGTCTGAGCTTCGATGACGTCAAGCAGTCGATGGAACTGGCCGCCAACAAGCACAACTTCAAGAAAGTCGGCGAAAGCCCGATGTGGAAAGATATTCAGGCTGTGCTGGGGGACATGGATGCGCCTCGGATGGAGGTTTACCACTACTGCGACATCGCCGCCGGTCGTGAAATCCTGAAATACGCGCCTGAATCCATCGTTTACCTGCCTTGCCGCATCGCGATCATGGAAGACGCCGACAAGAACGTCTGGGTGCTGACCCTGGACTGGAATACTTCCTGGCTGGATTCCCTTTCCGGCAAGATGGGCGCGCCTGACCAGTTGATGATTTACGCGAAAGATATCCGCGACAAGATGGATATCATCATGAAGGCCGCCGCCGAAGGCGACCTGTAATACCTGAAGCCGGGAAATCCAGTTCTCCTGATTTCCCGGTCTTTCCAGAATTTCTCCTGATCGACTCCCGGTTGCGGCATCGCTTGTGCGCCCGTGGAACGCTTCCCCCTGACATTCGATCAAATTGGATTCACTGAATCCTCTCGGCAAGTCATCTACTCACAGGAGACGCGCATGAAACACCTCACCCCCATGTTGTTGATCGCCATCGCTGGCACGGCTCAACCGGTCCTGGCCCAGAATCCAATCAATCCCCTGTCATTCCTGGCGCCGACGCAAAGCGGTCCCTTCGGTCTGAGCGGCGCTACTGGCGGCATTTCCAGTCCGTTCGGCCTTGGCGCGCTGAATCCGTTGAATCCGATCAACAGCATCAATCCCCTGAGTCCCTGGAATAGCTATGGCGGTCTGTCGAATCCCGTATTGAGCCTGGGCGCGCTGGGTGCCTTGAATGCATTGACACCAAACATGCTGCCGGGCAGCAGTCCTTTCGGTGGCAGCCCCTTCAACAACAATCCGTATCAGGGCAATGCTTTTGGCGGTAATGCATTCGGTGGCAATCCCTTTGGTGGCAGCCCCTTCGGCGGTAATTCCTATGCGCGTCCGTCGCAGCAGCAGCCGTATGGTGCGCCAGCTTTCAGTCCGTCGATGCCGTCCTACCCGAACATGCCCTTTGCCGCGCAGCAACCGCAATACATGATGCCGGGCAGTTATTACCCCATGCAACAGCAACAGGCTTATCCGTACATGCCGTATGGCGCACAACAGCAGCCGCCTCAGCAACCCTCGCTGGGTAACTTGTTTGGCATGCAAACTCAGCCTATGCAACAACAGCAAGCCCCGTATCCGAACTTTTATGGCGCACCACAACCTGTCCAGCAACAGCCAAACTTGCCCAATTTTTACGGCATGATGCAACCGCCCGCGCAATCGGTTCAGCAGGTACAGCAGCCCGCTCCGCAGCCGATGCAGCAGGCATTCCCGTTCAACCCGTATCTGATGCCACAAGCTCAGCAGCAAGCAACGCCGCCGGTTGAGAAACCCTCCGCATCCATGCTTGATTCCAGCAAGCCCTCGATGCCAGCTGCCCAGCAACCTGTCACATTGCCGTTTTTGTTCTTCACGCCGCAAGCTGGGTCTGCAGTCTCCGCACCCGCTGCTCCGGTTGCACCGGCGGCCACACCTGCGCCTGAGCCGGCGGCAGAAGCGAAACCCGACGAAGCCGCATTGCCACCGCTCGATCCGGCCGCGTTCATGCAGATGTATATGAAGCCGGGCAAGTAACTTCCGGCCGGGATTTGATCCGGAACTTGAAAAGGGGCGCTAACAAGCGCCCCTTTTTAACTTCTGGTGATGCGATTTCAGAGGTTGAAGTCGTAATCGACGATCAACGGTGCGTGGTCGGAGAATCGTTCCGCTTTGTAAACGCTGGCGGCTTTTGCTTTGGCGGCGATGCCGGGCGTGGCAATCTGATAGTCAATTCGCCAGCCTACATTCTT
>JAIFLB010000052.1 GCA_020049245.1 Betaproteobacteria bacterium
CGTGACCGCATGAACAAGTATGGCCGTCCGCTGCTGGGTTGCACGATCAAGCCGAAGCTGGGTCTGTCCGCCAAGAACTACGGCCGTGCCGTTTACGAGTGTCTGCGTGGCGGTCTCGACTTCACCAAGGACGACGAGAACGTCAACAGCCAGCCGTTCATGCGTTGGCGTGACCGTTTTGCCTTCGTTCACGAAGCCACCCTGAAGGCCGAGCGCGAGACCGGCGAGCGCAAGGGCCACTACCTGAACGTCACCGCACCGACCCCGGAAGAAATGTACAAGCGGGCCGAGTTCGCCAAGGAAATCGGCGCACCAATCATCATGCACGACTACCTGACCGGCGGTCTGACGGCCAACACGGGCCTGGCCAACTGGTGTCGCGACAACGGCATGCTGCTGCACATCCACCGCGCCATGCACGCCGTTCTGGACCGCAACCCGCACCACGGTATTCACTTCCGCGTGCTGACCAAGGTGCTGCGTCTGTCCGGTGGCGACCACCTGCACTCCGGCACCGTCGTCGGCAAGCTGGAAGGCGACCGCGAAGCGACGCTGGGCTGGATCGACACCATGCGTGACAGCTTCATTCCGGAAGATCGTTCGCGCGGCCTGTTCTTTGATCAGGACTGGGGTTCCATGCCCGGCGTGATCCCGGTTGCTTCCGGTGGTATCCACGTCTGGCACATGCCGGCGCTGGTCTCCATCTTCGGCGATGACTCCGTGTTGCAGTTTGGTGGCGGCACGCTGGGCCACCCCTGGGGCAACGCGGCAGGTGCAGCCGCCAACCGCGTCGCGCTGGAAGCCTGTGTCGAAGCCCGCAACCAGGGCCGCGCCATCGAGAAGGAAGGCAAGGACATCCTGACCGCCGCCGCTTCGCACAGCCCGGAACTGAAGATCGCCATGGAAACCTGGAAAGAGATCAAGTTCGAGTTCGACACCGTCGACAAGCTGGACGTTGCCCACAAGTAATTCGTGAAACGTGAAGGGTGAAACGTGAGCGCGGTGCTCGCGCCCGTTTCCTCACTGCGCCAATCAATATCTGAAAGGAAAACATATGTCTGAAGTAATGGATTACAAAAGCCGCCTGAGCGACCCCGCCAGCCGCAAGTTCGAGACCTTCTCCTATCTGCCCGCGATGACCGCTGACAACATCAAGAAGCAGGTCGAGTACCTGGTGAAAAAAGGCTGGAACCCGGCGATCGAGCACACCGAGCCTGAGCACATGATGGACTCGTACTGGTACATGTGGAAATTGCCGATGTTCGGCGAAACCGACGTGGATCGCGTGCTGGCCGAAGCCGAAGCCTGCCGCAAGGCCAACCCCAACAACCACGTCCGCCTGATCGGCTACGACAACTTCTCGCAAAGCCAGGGCGCGGCCATGGTGATCTTCCGCGGCAAGACGGTTTAACCTGCGCGGCGGTCAGCAGTAACCTGCCCCCGCTGCGCGTGCCGCGTGGCGGGGGCTTTTTGCTTTCGAGCCGGGAGCCGAAAGTGGGGCATGTTGAAGTGGAATCTCATTCCCCGCTCCCGACTCTCTACTCACCCTTGATTGAGGTTTCAGCATGAGCAACATCGTCGATCAATATCGCATCACCCACGAACCCTATTACCGCCCCGTCGCCGACGAGGTCCCACCGGCTGCGGCAAGACCCGCTTCGTCGAGTACATGGCGTACAAGCTGGGCAAGCCGTTGATCACCGTGGCGTGTAACGAGGACATGACGGCCTCCGATCTGGTCGGCCGCTTCCTGCTCTCCGCCTCCGGCACCGAGTGGCAGGATGGCCCCCTGGCCATCGCTGCGCGTCATGGCGCGATCTGCTATCTGGACGAAGTCGTCGAAGCGCGCCAGGACACCACCGTGGTGATCCACCCACTGACCGACAACCGTCGCGTGCTGCCGCTGGAAAAGAAGGGCGAGTTGGTCAATGCCCACCCGGATTTCCAGATCGTGATCAGCTACAACCCGGGCTACCAGAGCCTGATGAAGGACTTGAAGCAGTCCACCAAACAGCGTTTCGGCGGCCTGGATTTCACCTATCCGGAACACGCCATCGAAACCGAGATCGTCGCGCACGAATCCGGCGTCGAAGCCGGGATTGCCGGCAAGCTGGTGTCCATCGCCGAACGTAGCCGCAACCTGAAAGGCCACGGCCTGGATGAAGGTCTGTCGACCCGCATGCTGATCTACGCCGGTTCGTTGATCGCCAAGGGCGTCAACCCGATGGCCGCCTGCCGTGTCGCGCTGGTACGCCCGATCACCGACGACCCGGACATGCGCGATGCGCTGGACGCAGCCGTGAGTACGTTCTTCTAGATTTCCGCGTAGGTTGGGCTGACGCAAGGAAGCCCAACGCATTCACTGCAATGTTGGGCTTTCTTACGTCAGCCCAACCTACCCAACTAGCCACTGGCCAATAATCATGTCCATTCAACTCACCGATTACGCCGAACTGCTGGAAGACCTGTCTCCCCACACCCGGCAGGCGCTGGAGGCCAACTGGCACGATGCCACCAAGGTGTTTTCGCCGCGCGGCCTGGACAACTATCTGAAGGGCGTTTCCGCGATTCGCGGTCTTGGGCGCGGCGATTCGCTGGTGGAAACCTGGATCGAGGAGGCACCCATGGTGGCCAAGGAAGTCGGCGAGGATGTCGTCGCCGATCTGGCCACCGCCGCGTTGATGCTGGCCTCGAAGACCTCCGGCGCCGTGATCGAGTTGCTGCTCGCCACCGCGCCCACTGCCGCCAATCGGCTGGGTGATGCCGAGCTGTTCCTGAAGTACCTGCAATTCCTCAACACGCTGATCGCGCAGGCGCCGCGCGGCGTGCGGCCGATGCTGGACAAGCTGGAAGTGCTGTTCCAGAACCTGACGTTGGGCGGCCTGCGCCGCTGGGCGCTGTGGGGTGCACACGCGCATCGCACCAATTACGAGGAGCAGATCAAGTACTTCAGCCTGGATTCGAAGGAATCGCTGGCGATGATGCAGAAGGAGCGCAAGGGCACGTTGCTGGTGGACGTGCAACGGCGCATCAACATGTATCTGCGCGCCCTTTGGGCACGGGACTTCTTCATGCGCCCGACCTCCGGCGACTTCGAAAGTCGCGAGGGCTATCGGCCGTATATCGCCGACTACCTGCTGCATGTGCCGGATGCGTTCGATGATTTCACGCCCGAAGGCGGCGAGGCGATTACCGGCCTGGAACTCTACCGCGCCACCGCCGCGCACTGCGCCGCGCACATCGTCGAAACCCAACAGCCGATCTCGGCCGAGGCGCTCAACCCGATGCAGATGGCGGTGATTTCCGTGATCGAAGACGCCCGCGTCGAAGCCCTGTCGATTCGCCGCTTCCCCGGCCTCAAGGCGATGTGGGCCAAGCTGCACACCGCCACCCCGGAGATGAACGCCAGCGTTGGCGATTACCTGAATCGCCTCGCCCGTGCGCTGCTCGACGAAACCTATCAGGACAACGACCCGTGGATTGCCGAAGCGCGCGTGCTGTTCGCCAACGCGCGGGATCGGCTGGACAGCAACCACACGTCGTGGGAAATCGGCGTCCAGTTGGCGCATCGCCTGAGTGAAAAGCGGATCGCCTTCAATCCGCGCACCGATCTGCTGACCGCGCCCTACCGCGACGACAACCGCTATTTCTGGGAATTCGAGGAGTTCGATTTCAACAAGGCCGCCGGTGCCGGCTACGAAAGCATCAAGCAGGTGCGCAAGTACGTCAGCGTCATGGAGATGGCCAACGAGATCGACGTCGAAACCGCCGGCGACGACGCCGAGGAAATCTGGGTACTGAGCACCGAACTGTTTCCCTACGAAAACATCGGCGACGAGAGCAACGGCAAGAGTTTCAACGAACTGGAAGGCAAGGAGCCCATCTCCGACCCGTTCCATTACTCGGAATGGGATTACCAGATCCAGCTCGAACGTCCGGCCTGGGCGACCGTGCTGGAAAAGCGCGCCAAGCAGGGCGAGGTGCAGCTGATCAACGACATCACCGCCGAGTACAAACGCGAAATCCACCGCATGAAGTTCCTGCTCGATGCCATGCAACCGCAAGGCGTGCAGCGCATCCGCAAGCTGGAAGACGGCGACGAGATCGACATCAACGCCGCCATCCAGAGTTTCATCGACATCCGCATGGGCAATCAGCCGGACCCGCGCATCATGATGCGGTCGGTCAGGAAAACCCGCGATTTCTCGATCCTGGTGTTGCTCGACCTGTCCGAGTCCACCAACGAAATCGTCCATGGCCAGGAGTATTCCGTGCTCGATCTGACCCGGCGCGCCTGCGTGCTGCTGTCCGATGCGATCAGCAAGGTGGGCGACCCGTTCGCCATCCACGGCTTCTGTTCCGACGGCCGCCACGACGTCGAGTATTTCCGATTCAAGGATTTCGACCAGCACTGGGACGATGAACCCAAGGCCAAACTGGCCGGCATGACCGGACAGCTCTCCACCCGCATGGGCGCGGCCATTCGCCACGCCGGCCATCATCTTCAGTTGCAACGATCGGCCAAGAAACTGCTGATCGTCATCACCGACGGCGAACCCGCCGACATCGATGTGCGCGACCCGCAATACCTGCGCATGGACACCAAGAAGGCCGTGGAAGAGGTCGCGAAAATCGGCGTCACTACCTATTGCATGAGTCTGGACCCGAGGGCGGATAATTACGTCTCTCGCATCTTCGGCCAGAAGAACTACATGGTCGTTGATCATGTGCAACGCCTGCCGGAAAAACTGCCGCTGCTCTACGCCGGCCTCACTCGTTAACCGCAACTACCATGCAAACCACTTACATCGGCTTCAATCAGGACCATCACGGCATCACCCAGCTTGGTCGCATCGTGCTCGATGGCCGCGTCTTCGGCTTCATCGCGGATACCGAAGACTGCACCGGCTGGGATCTCGGCCGCATGCAGTTGCTGATGGATAAAGTGCAACTCGAATGGGACAAATACGCCGGCCTGCCCAGCCGCCTGCCGACCGAACTGCAACAACGCCACACCGACATCTACGCCCGCGCCATGCAAACGGCGCGCGACAAGGGCTGGAACCCGGAACTGGGCGACGACGAATAAGCAAGTAGCGGTAAGGGGTAACGGCCCTCGGGGGCATGGACAGGCGCAACCGAGGTAGCCAGGAAGGAGCGCAGTGGAATTCGGGCTACCCAACAGCTTCTTCTCCCTGCGAAATCTTCCGCAAACATCGTAGGGAAACGCTTCGCATCCAGACCCATCGTTCTAAGACTCAGGGCGGAAACCGCAATCTGGAAAAATTCCGCCCCTGGGCGATCGCCGAACGTTCGACCTCGGTGGCGGAGGCGATCCAGCCCTTGTCTTCGAGAAACAGCAGCCAGGCCCGAGTGCTGATCTTGCGGCAATTGACCGGCAGCAGAAAACTGGCCCGGGCGATTTTGTGATCCTCGAACAGGAACACGCCGGTAGTGGCGGGCGAAGTGAGCGCCAGTTCGTGCATGGCTTCCTGGATGGCGATTTCGCCGAGGTTGGCCTTGTTTGGCGGGGTTACGCCCGAGACCTGGGCGGCACGGTAATGCTGGTAGGCGCGGGTAGCGACGATGGGCGTCGACTGCCGTTCCACCCATTGCCCGATCTTCTCGCTGGTGGGCGTGGCATTGCGCGTGACTTCGTGCAGCACCATGTCGACGATTTGCAACGGCCACCCCGGCTTGAGCAACAGGTCCAACGCGTCGGCATAGGCCAGGGTGATCAGCGGACCGGCATCGGGCAGCACGACCACCGCAGGGGGCGAGGCTGTGGTCATTCAGGCGGTCAGAGCGTTCAACACATCGACCATGCCCTGGGTGGTCGCATCGGCCAGACGCGGCATCGGCAGGTGGGCCTGGGCCATCAGGAGAAAGAGGTCTTCCTCGCTGTCGATGCCAAGCGTCGCCATGGCCGCCAGGTCGTCGAGCCGTCCCAGGGAGAAATCGATCAAGGTGCGGTAATTCTGGTTGCTGGAGGCTTCAGCAGACTCAAAGGTCTCGACCAGATACCTGAGCTCGGCGTTGAACAAGGCGTTGACCGAAGTGTCGGTTTTGGCGGCGATGATCTTGGCGCGCTTCAACAAATCCCGATCCACCGCCCCGGTGAAGTTGACTGTGGCCATGAAGTCTCCGTATCAATGAAACAAGGGTTTAAGTGTAACGCATGATTATGTGTATGAATCTTGCCCAGATTGGAAGGTCGTAAAGCAACTTCACAGGCGTATTTACAGGGGAACAACGGATGAAATGGCGGATAGGGAACGGCAACCGAAATCCAGATAAGTTGGAAGCGGTCATTCCCAAACGGCCGTCATCCCTTCTTCGCTCTTTTGTTGCCGGCCCTGGGTGCGGCGATCTGCAGGTGGGGCTGGCTCTCCTGCCAGATGCGCGCGCCGTCCTGAAGCAGGAAATCGAGAAAGCGGCGCGTGGTATGTGAAAGCTTCTTGCCCTTCAGATGCACCGCGTACCACTGGCGGTTGAGGGGAAAATGCTCGGCGTCCAGGATGGCCAGCAGGCCGGATTCGAGTTCGAGCGCCAGGTTGTGGCGTGACAGCACGGAAATACCGAGGCCGGCCATCACCGCCTGCTTGATCGCTTCGCTGCTGCCCAGTTCCATGTAGGTGTTGGCCGTGAGGCCATGCTGTGCAAACAACCGTGTGCGCGCCTGTCTGGTGCCGGAGCCGGGCTCGCGGGAGAGAAAGCGCTCCTCGGCGATGCGCGCCAACGGGATGTTTTTCTGCCCCACCAACGGGTGGTTGGGATGCGACACGACCACCAGCGGGTTGTCCAGGAAGAACTCGGCTTCCAGGTCCATGTTTTCCGGCACCGTGCCCATGATCACCAGATCATCCAGATTGCCGTCCAGGCGCTCCACCACGCGCGACTGGTTGGTGATGGTCAGGCGCGGCTCCACTGCCGGGTAGTCGCGCAGAAAGGCCCCCAGCAGATGCGGCATGAAGTATTTGGCGGTAGTGATTGCGGCCAGATTCAACGGGCCGCGAATGCCCTCCTCCAGCCCGGTCATGTCCTCGCCCAGCACCCGCATGCGCTCAAGCACGTCGCGGCTGGCTTCGAACAATTCCCGTCCCGCGTCGGTCAGGAACAGGCGCTTGCCCATGTGTTCCACCAGGGGCAGACCGACACTTTCTTCCAGACGCTTGATCTGGATGGAGACCGCAGGCTGGGTCAGGTGCAGTTCCTCCGCCACGCGGGTGAAGGATAGATGCGTGCCCAGGCTCTGGAACAGGCGCAGTTGGTGGAGAGTGACGTTGCGGAGTCGCATGAGCAGGCCTCATGAATAAACATTTGTATATGGATAACATAATAACAATTAACTTTTGTTTGTTGTTCGTCATCCCTAAAGTTCGGGGCGTCTGCTGCACCCAGTGCGGCGCAAAAGCAGCCCCCGAACCGAACAACCGCAAGAGGAAACATCATGCCAGAACAGACTATGAGCGATGCCTTGGCAGGCCTTAGCGGCCAGGAGCTGGCCCGCGCGAGACGAGCCATATTGTCCCAGACCGGCAAGAAAGGGCTCGGTCTGGTGACACGGCAAAGTGTCGCGGCAAGCCGGCGTTCGTCTCAAGCAACGTCGTCCGTTGCCGCGCCGGCAGCGGCGAATAACGCAACCCCGGCAACCCCAGCAACCCCACAGGCAGCCAATTCGATCCTTGCCACCGCCGCGCCGGAATGCGCGCCGGAGCCGGTTGCCGAGTCGGCAACCGAAACGGCCCTCGACATCGCCTGCACCCTGGTTGAAAGTGGTCCCGCAGCTGCGCAAGCCGTTGCAGCAGACAGTGAAACCGGCATGCGTGATTTCTGCCGTGAGCGGCGCAAGGCCATGTCCCAGTTTGGAAAAGCGGCGTTGCCGGCCAAATCACCGTCAAGCGGTTCATCCAACGCCGCCGGATTGAGCGGTCTGGCATTGGCCCGCAAGCGTCGTGCCGAGTTGAGCAGCAAGGGTCGCGGCAATGCCCCGGCCCCCAGACCCAGCGGTCGGGTGCGCCCGCCAGTGGAGGCGCCGGCCAAGGTTGAGACAGGAACCACGCTGTCCGGCCAGAGCGTCTCCGGCACCCAGGTGGAGCGGACCTCGCGCGTGACCGGCAACGAGCCGGGCACCTGTCGCACCATCACCGGCACCGAATATATCGGCAACGAGCAGTTCGACACCTTCTGTACCAGCAAGCCGGCACCCGCTCCGGCCAAGGTAGGGGCCAGCGCCACCAGCCGGGGCCAGATCGTGAGCGGCACCGAGGTGCGCCGCAGCGTCACGGTCACCGGCGGCGAGGCCGGCACCTGCAAGCCGGTTACCGGGACCGAATACCTGGGCAGTGAGAACTTTGCCGAATTCTGCGCAGGCAAGGGCATGACGGATCGCCCGGAAAAGGCGCCCATGGGCATGACGGCTCGCAAGGGCCTGGCCGTCTCCGGCAGCGATGAAGCCCGGGCGGTTTCCGTCACCGGCGCCGAAGCCGGGGCGAAGCGGGGGATCACCGGTTCGCAGTACAACGACGCCGGCATTTCCCGACTCACCATCAACGGCCCCAGCAAGGTGGCGCTGACCCATACGATTGCGGGTCGCCCCGTGTCCGGCATCGAAGTGGGCCGTTCCATCAAGGTCACCGGCGACGAAGCGGGCACCTGCCGCGCCATTTCCGGCACCGAATACCTGTCCACCGAACAGTTCCAGAGTGTCTGCCAGGCACGCCCGGAACCCGGTCCGGCCAAGGTGGGCGAGACGCCCACAGAGGCAGGTCAGCGCATCACCGGCAATCTGGTGGAACGCACCGGCAAGGTCACCGGCAACGAGCCCCGGGCCGAAGGGCGGATCACCGGTTCCCAGTATGAGAGAGGCGCTGCCCGTGGCGAGGCGCCGGCCAAGGTGCGGGAAGCGCGCACCCTGGCGGGTCGGCCCATGACCGGGGTGATGGCGGGCAGCAACTTCCCAAAGCTGTCGGGTGACGAGCACGGCGGGTGCCAGCGCGTCACCGGCATCGAACAGATGGGCCAGGCTGCCGCCTGCTTCAACGCACCCGAACCTATGCCTGCCGCCGCCAAGGTGGAAATCAGTCATACCCTGCAAGGCCGCGTCGTATCCGGCACGCCCATGGGACGAGTCGGTCGGGTGACCGGCGACGAGCCTGGCAGCCATCTGGCCATCAGCGGCACGCCCTATGCCGCCAGCGAGCAGCTTGGAGGCGGTTATCAGCACACTGCGGTGGCCGATTACCCCAACCCGATGCAGGCCCACCCCCGCTTTCAGCCCCGCAGCGAGCCAACAGCACGCCCCCGTGCCATGGCCATGAGCATGCGGGCTGCCGAACCCCGGCCGGAATCCTTCAGTGTCTCCTCTCCGGCGCGGGAATCCTTCGGTCGCATCACCGGTACCGGCTACGGCGGCGCCGGTCGCATCACCGGCCCGGTCAACATGGCCTCCGGCCTGGTGTCCGGCACCCCCGAGTTTCGCTACCGAGAAGAAAGCCACATCGGTTTTGGTCCCTTCCCGGCCCCTGCTGCCACGCCCGTTCAGGATGCGCCGGCACGCAGTATCACCGGCGAGGGCAGGGACGATGGCGCCCGCATCACCGGCGACGACTGGGCCCGCAGTGGCCGGGTCACCGGCACCGAGGGCCGCTGGGCCCAGGGCCGTAACGTCACCCTGCGCGGCGAGGGCCGGGGCATGGGCGCCAGCGCCTGGGCCAACAAAGGCATCGAAAAGCCGGAAGTACCCCTGGCCAAGGTCACGGGCAGCAGCGGCAACGCCGGCAAGGGCGCGCTGATCACCGTGTCCGGTGGCGCACGCGGCTAAGGAGCGGAAACAGTCATGAACACCCGCAACGCCTACACCCTCCGTGCCAGTGCTCAGCGCAGCCGGCATTCCGGTCGCGTCCAAGCCCAGGAGCATGGCCACGCCCATAACCACGCCCCTTATGGTCTGGGCACCCCGGCGGCCAGCCTTCAGTCACGACAGGCAGAAAATGCCGCCACGAGTGAACCGGCCCTGCGTCATCCCCTGGCCGACCGGGCCATGAACGCCCGTCTCGCCCATTGCGAGGATTCGGTGAAGGGGCGCTTTGATGCCATCGCCCCCACCTTGCGTACCCTGTCCGCCCTGCAACATCTGGAAGACTTTCCTGCCCGGGCCCAACAGATCGCACTGGCCGAGCTGGGCTTCCCACTGCCCGTCGGCATCCTGGAGGATGCCTGGGTGGCGGGCCTGGATATGAAAGCCCTGTACGCCCACTGCGCCTTCGACGCCCTCAAGGCGGCGGTGGACCAGTTCGCCCGGGACATCAAGGCGCAACTGGAAGTGGTGCAGGACACGCGCAACTTCTTCCTGGACTGCGGCTTCCACGCGGTGGACATCAGCCCCTGCGCCGACGGCCGCCTGAAGGGCCTCTCCCGTTACATCCTGCGCCTGCCCCTCACGTCCCTGACCCGTCGCAAGGCCTATGCCGGCGCCCTGTTCGACGTGGAAACCGATTTGCGCCACTGGGGCGCCACGGAACTGCGCCGTTTCCGGGAAGGGGTGCCCACCACGGCGGATGCCGGCACCCGCTATCTCAAGGTTGCGGTTTACCACACCAGTTCCTCCAACCCCTGCCACGAAGGCTGCGCTGCCCATGGCAGCAACGAGACAAAGGCCATCGAGGCCGCCCTGGAGCGCCTGAACCAGTTCCGCCAGGCGATCCAGAACGCCTACTGCTGCGGCGCCAACACCGACATCCTGCTGATCGGCGTGGACACCGACACCGATGCGATCAAGGTGCACATCCCAGACAGCAAGGGGACGCTTTCCGCATATCGCTTTGTGGACAACGCCGTTCTGTACCGAGACACCGCCAAGCTTTCCGGGGATGCCGCCCGGGCCGCCGTGTACGAGGCCATCCGCACCGCCAGCCGCAAGGACGGCTGGGGTGCCGGCCAGGGCGAGCCCCACGACGGCATGCGCCGGCTCATCGCCAACCTGCTGGTGAACAACTTCTCCCAGATCGAATACGTCAACGACCTCTACGACGGCCGCTATTCGGACATCGGCCACGCCGAACGCTACATCAGCGTGGGGGACGGCTTCGAGGAAGTGCAGATGCGGAACGTGGCCTATTACGCCCACCTGCACACCGTCGAGGAAGGCGCGGCGGACATGGACGTGGGCATCAAGATCTTCAAGGGCCTGAACGTCAAGCACGGCCTGCCCATCCCCGTGGCCATCCACTACCGCTATGACGCCAAGGTGCCCGGCGCCCGGGAGCGGGTGGCGACCAAGGCCCGCCGGGTGAGGGACGCCATCCATGCCCGCTACCCGGACCTGTCTGTCCAAGGCCTGCTGGCCTGCTGGCTGTCGGTGCAGGACCTGCCTACGGGCAGCCCGATCGAAAGCGTGGAGGACTGAGCGATGAAGATCATGCAAGTCGAGAAGACCCTGGTGTCCACCAACCGCATTGCCGATCTGGGCCACCGGCCCCTGCTGGTGGTGCGGGAGAAGGCGGGGGGCGGGCGCCAGGTGGCGGTCGATGCCATCGGCTGCATTCCCGGCGACTGGGTGATCTGCGTCGGGTCCTCCGCCGCCCGGGAAGCCGCCGGTAGCAAGGAGTTTCCGTCGGATCTGACCATCGTCGGAATCATCGACCACTGGCCTGCCGACGAGGGGAAAGCCTGATGGAAATCATGCAGGTGCGCTCCGAACTGGTGGCTACCCGCCGGGTGCCCGGTCTGCAGCTGATGTCGCTGCGGGTGCTGGAGGACGCAAAAGGCGGATTGAGCGTGGCCTGCGATCCGGTGGGCGTGCCGCCGGGCAAGTGGGTGTTCACCGTCAGCGGTTCCGCCGCCCGGATTGCAGCAGGCGATACCAAGGTCCTCACCGACCTGACCATCGCCGGAATCATCGATCAATGGGACCCGGACGCCTGAGGGGGTGTCTCTCTCGACCGGGGTTATCAACCAACACCCTTTTTCACTGATGTTTTTTTAAACCGTAAGGAGAACTGAAATGGCTGCTGTATCTGGAGTTGCACTTGGAATGATTGAAACCCGTGGCCTGGTGCCCGCCATCGAAGCGGCGGACGCCATGACCAAGGCCGCCGAAGTACGACTGGTGGGACGTGAATTTGTTGGCGGCGGCTACGTCACCGTCATGGTGCGCGGCGAGACGGGTGCCGTGAATGCCGCCGTCCGCGCTGGCGCAGACGCCTGCGAACGGGTCGGCGACGGTCTGGTGGCGGCCCACATCATCGCCCGCGTCCACTCTGAAGTTGAAGGCGTCCTGCCCCAGGCCGCCTGACTCATCCCAATCCTGAAGGAGAAACGAAATGGCTGAAGTAACTGGAATTGCCCTTGGAATGATCGAAACCCGTGGCCTGGTGCCCGCCATCGAAGCGGCGGACGCCATGACCAAGGCCGCCGAAGTGCGCCTGATCGGCCGCCAGTTCGTCGGTGGCGGCTACGTCACCGTACTGGTGCGCGGCGAGACCGGCGCGGTGAACGCGGCGGTGCGTGCCGGGGCCGATGCCTGTGAACGGGTGGGTGACGGCCTGGTGGCCGCCCACATCATCGCCCGCGTCCACTCTGAAGTTGAGGGCATCCTGCCCAAGGCGCCCAGCGCCTGACCCCTGGCCTGAGAGGCCGAATGACCTGATTTGAAGGAGAAGTGAAATGGCTGCTGTGACTGGAATTGCCCTTGGAATGATCGAAACCCGTGGCCTGGTGCCCGCCATTGAAGCGGCGGACGCCATGACCAAGGCCGCCGAAGTGCGCCTGGTAGGGCGTGAGTTTGTCGGTGGCGGCTACGTTACCGTCCTGGTGCGCGGCGAGACCGGCGCCGTGAATGCGGCGGTTCGTGCCGGTGCCGACGCCTGCGAGCGGGTCGGTGACGGCCTGGTGGCCGCCCACATCATCGCCCGCGTCCATTCCGAGGTGGAAGGCGTGCTGCCCGGCGCTCCGGGCGCTGCGGGCGGTGGCCGGGACGCCGAGGTCACCCGCAGCTGAGGACTGAGCCATGTATGCAAACCCCCGACTCGCCGGTTATCTGACCCAGGCCCTGGACCATGAATTTTCCGTGGTGCAGCAGTACCTGACCCAGGCCTGCCTGTGCGAACTCTGGGGCGAGGCGGGGCTGGCAGCCTACTTCCGCCGCGAGGCCAACGAGGAGCAAAGCCACGCGGCCAAGCTGATCTGCCACCTGCTCAGTCTGGGCCAGGCCCCCAACGGCACCCGGCTGCGGCCGGTGCGCCCCGGCCGGGACCTGCGCGAGATGTTGCTGCTGGATCGGGTGCTGGAAATGGACGCGGTGCTGCTCTACCAGGACGCCCTTCATTACGCCCAGCGTTGTCGGGATGACGGGGCGGCTGCCTTGTTCGCCGAGTTGTTGGCTGATGAGCAGGGCCACCTGGCGGAACTGGACCGCATGTTGGCCGATTTGGCCGAGAAGGGCTGCGACCCGGCCCGTTTTCTGGAGGAGGTCTGTCATGTCTGAAACCGCTCCCGCTGGCTGGCAGGTGCAAGCCAAGCCCCCGGTGATGACCCGCCGCTTCGATTTTCCCGACTACGCCGCCACCCGGGCCTTTCTGGATGGACTGACCAAACTGTCGGAAACGAGTGGCTACTACCCGGACCTGAACTTCGCCAAGACCCATGTCAGCGTCACGCTGGCGGCTCGGGACACGGCGCTGGGAAGCGACGAATACGCATTCGCCGAACAGGTGGATGCCCTGGCCGGCAACGGCTGAGGCATCCCATGACCTGCCAAGTCCTCGCCGTGGCGAGCCTGAAGGGAGGCTGTGGCAAGACCACCCTGGCGGTGAACCTTGCAGCGGGAATGATGGCAGGCATGGCGGCAGACACCGGTCGGCGCGGGCGCGTCGGGTTGGTTGACGCCGATCCCCAGGGCGCTCTGGCGCATTGGGCGGCCTGGCGGGGAAGCGGTGGCCCGGCAGTCTCCGGATTACCCGGTGTTCTGGCCGGCGGTACCGATCCGGTGGCGGTGATCGACCGGATGGCCAGCAACCATGGACATGTGGTGGTGGACTGTCCGCCCTCTCTGGACATGGCGGTGACCCGGCGAATCATGGAACGCGCCTGGGGCGTTCTCATCCCGGTGCTGCCCTCGCCTCTGGACTTGTGGGCCTGTGCGGAAACCGTCGTCGCTGTGCACCAGGCCAGAGAACGCAATCCGGGGCTCGCGGCCTGGCTGCTGATCAATCAGGCCGAACCCGCCAGCGCCCTGTCGCGGGCCATGACGCGGTCGATGGCCGGGTTGGAGGTGCCCGTTCTTGGCTGCATGGTACGGCGTCGAGCCGCGTTCCGAACCGCCATCCTGGAAGGGGTGAGCGTTTACCAGTTGGGTGCCCGTGGCCGTGATGCGGCACGGGAGATCGATCAAGTCATTGAAGAGGTAATGGGAACATGAGCAAACTCGAAGACAAACTCGCCGCCAGCATCAAGCCGGCCCAAAGCAAACCGGCCGCGCGGAAAACAGCCCCGGTGCGTAGCAAACCGAACCCGGAAAAAATACCGGCAGCCGTAACGGTTTCCCCGCCCAAGCCTGTCGCACAGGCGGCTCCAGTCGTGCAGACTGCCGCCCCGGAACCGCCTTCTCAGGTGCTGCACCCCCGCCGGGTCTGGCCGGACTGATCCGCCGCTTACCTTTTCAGCCCACCCGGGAGTGCCATGACTACAGCCGCCAAGGGATTCCTGCGCCGATTTTTCCCCTTCCTTGACTGGTTTCCCATGACTCGGGAAACCCTGCGGGGGGACTTGGTGGCGGGCGTCACCGTCACCCTTATCCTGGTTCCCCAGAGCATGGCCTATGCCCAGCTGGCGGGTCTGCCGGTGGTGTATGGCTTGTACGCGGCTTTCATCCCGGTGATCGTGGCCTCCCTGTGGGGCTCCCTGCGCCA
>JAIFLB010000007.1 GCA_020049245.1 Betaproteobacteria bacterium
CTGCCCTGGGGCAAGTACACCAAGGACAAGCTGGACCTGGTACGGGCGCGCAAGATTCTCGACACCGATCATGATGGCCTCGACGACGTCAAGGAACGCATCATCGAATTTCTCGCTGTCGGAACGCTGAAAGGTGAGGTGGCCGGCTCCATCCTGTTGCTGGTCGGGCCGCCCGGCGTCGGAAAAACCTCCATTGGCCGTTCGGTGGCACGCGCGCTCGGGCGCAAGTTCTACCGCTTCTCGGTCGGTGGCATGCGCGACGAGGCGGAGATCAAGGGCCACCGGCGTACCTACATCGGCGCCATGCCGGGCAAATTCGTCCAGGCGATCAAGGAAGTCGAATCGCAGAATCCGGTGATCATGCTGGATGAAGTCGACAAGATCGGCGCCAGTTACCAGGGCGATCCCGCCTCGGCGCTGCTGGAAGTGCTTGACCCGGAACAGAACTCGGAATTTCTCGACCATTACCTCGACGTGCGTTTCGATTTGTCGAAGACGCTGTTCATCTGTACCGCCAATCAGCTCGACACCATCCCGGCGCCATTGCTCGACCGGATGGAAGTGATTCGCCTGTCCGGCTACCTGATGGAAGAAAAACTGGCCATCGCAAAGCACCATCTGTGGCCCAAGCAGATCAAGAAAGCGGGCCTGAAGCGAGGGCAGGTCAGCATTACCGAAGCCGCCGTGCGGAAAATCGTCGATGGCTATGCGCGCGAGGCCGGCGTGCGACAACTGGAAATGAACCTGGGTAAAGTGGTGCGCAAGAGCGTAGTCAAGATTGTGCGCAAGGAGGCGGAGAAACTGCATGTCACTGCCGACAATCTGGCTGAATTCATCAATGAACCGCCCTACATCCCGGAGAAACCGATGGCCGGCATCGGTGTTGTCACTGGCCTCGCCTGGACCGCACTCGGCGGCGCCACGCTGACCATCGAAGCGACCAAGGTGCACACGCTGAATCGCGGTTTCAAGCTGACCGGCAAACTGGGCGAGGTGATGAAAGAATCCGCCGAGATCGCCTACAGCTACATTTCCAGCCATCTCAAGCTGTACAAGGCAGACGTCAAATTCTTCGATGAGGCCTTCGTTCACCTGCATGTGCCGGAAGGCGCGACGCCGAAGGACGGCCCTTCCGCCGGCATCACCATGGCGACCGCGCTGTTGTCATTGGCGCGTAACGAGAAGATCAGCCGGCCACTGGCGATGACCGGCGAACTGACCCTGACTGGGCAAGTGCTGCCGGTCGGCGGTATCCGCGAAAAAGTGATTGCCGCCAAACGCGTTGGCATCCATGAACTGATCCTGCCCAATGCCAACCAACCCGACTTCGACCGCCTGCCGGATTACGTCAAAGCTGGCCTGTCGGTCAGCTTCGTCAAGCACTACAAGGATGTCGCGAAGCTGGTTTTTGGCGCCTGATGCCGCTGCTGCACCCAAGCGGCGGCCTGTTCTATCACCTGCGCGCCTGGCGCTGGCAAAGCACACGCTGGCTGCCGTTTCATAGCGAAGTCGCGCGCTGGCTGGATGCCTGGCGTCCCGAGGCAGCGCAGCTGGTGCTGATCGGGCCGAGCGGCGGCTATGCGCTGAATGCCCGTTTTCTGGCGCGGTTTCAACGCATTACCATACTGGAACCGGATGCGTTGGCGCGTCATCTGTTGCGCAAGCGTTTCTCCGACTTCGCGTTTGAATTTGCCGATTCAGGCTGGTTGGCTGGTTCAGACGGCCCCGCCATCCTGGCGCAACGCTATCCAGAAGCAGCCTTTCTGTTCTGCAACCTGCTTGGCCAGAAATTAACAGGGCAGGGCGTCGGGCATGATCGGCAAGCCTGGCTGGGAGGGCTTCAAACGGCTCTGCAAGGTCGCAACTGGGCTAGTTGGCACGACCTCGCCTCCACCACACGCCGGCCCAACCGTTTCGTTCAACTCAGTTTGCCCCAGGCAGAACCGCTGGACGACCTGCTGGCCCGGTTCTGGCTGGGCGGCGAACTGGAAATCCACGATCACGAATGCGCCGGCATGTTGCCGCAATCGCCCCGTCAGTACACCCTCTGGCAACTCGCCCCGGGTCGATTTCATCTGGTGGAGTGGCTGCCGGCGAAATCGGATGGATGAAAGCGGCTAACAAGCTGTCGGACTTTGGAATCGTCGGCTGCACCTTTTGTGCGCCTGCAATAACGTTCTACCGCCGTTTAGCCAGTTTGGCGAAGCGCCGGATGATGTCTGGCTGGACATCGCGCAGCTTGTCGTTGGCGTGGCGCTTGAAATCATCGGCGCCCGTATGTATCTCCAGTGACCGCCTTCTGAAGCGCGGCGATCAGGCTTCGCTTCAGCGACATACCAATACAGGAATCTTGCAGTGGGTCAGTACTTTCTGGGTTTCCGACCCGAGCAATACTGCACTGACGCCGTGCCGACCATGCGAAGCCATGAAAATCAGATCACACTGCTTGCTGTCGGCTGCGGCGATGATGCCTTCGTAAGGAAAAGTGAATTCATTCGTCAATTTCTCGTGGCTGACTTGGTAAACCTGCGCCATTTGGCTGGCCAGGCTGAGTATTTCGTTGGCATACCGTTTGATTGAATTGATGTTATTCACATCCATGCTAACCACGCCAAAGCCGATTTCGCCGGCAATGATGTCGGGTTGGTAAGCTGGCTTCGCATAATAGAAAACCAATTTCGCCTCGATTGCCTTGGCAAAAAGACAGGCTTGCTTGACTGCGTTATTCGCTAGATCGCTGCCATCAATAGGCACCAGAATTTTCTTGTACAAAGTATTTCTCCGTTCATTTTTTCGATTTCAAACCGCCCGGGGCTGGATGGCGAGGTTGGGTAACGCGCCTGGGTGACGCGTTTGGGTAAGCAATCCCGTCTCACCTATTTTCGCCCCTCTTCAAACAACATTATGGTGACGGCGAATGACAGAATGAACAACCAGACATCCGCGTCGCATAGCGTTGTTGAAATGCATCAAGCAACCGATCTTGCCCCCGAAAAACGTACTCCATAGCGAAAGTTTGTGAGGCCGGCTGAAGGTTGGCAGGCTTTACGGCAGGATGTTTGAAAACCGGCGCGAGGCCATGGTTGAGGTCATGGACTGGCTGACTTTCTACAACCACAAGAGAATTGCACTCGACGCTGGGTTACGTCAGTCCCACGACGTTTGCGCAACGCTGGTTTGCGGCCCAGCAGCAAGGCAGAAAGTCCGCATATTGGTCAGACTATGCAGTCCGGAATTCAGGGGCAAGGTCAGTTTAGTTTCCAAAGCGGATATAGGCGATTGTGCCGATACCCGCCAGCAGCAGCGCTGCGCCGCTCATGTGCGGCTATTCTCCCGGCACACCCTGCCACAGCATGTCGAAACCGAGCTCAAAGGTGTCGCTGCACATCTCGGCCAGTGCGCTGAATTTGTCGTTGAAAGTCTGGTCGGCATGCGATTTTTCATGCTGCTCGAACGAGGACCAATAGGTCACGATGGCGACGTCGTAGTCGGGCACTTTGACTGAGCTGACCGAGCCTTCCTGGCTGATGAATCCAGCGTAGGCAAAAACCTGTCCGGCGATAAAACCGCCAGCCTCGTTGCCGTAGGTTTCCTTGACCACATGGCACATCTCGCCCAGCGCGAGTTCAATGTCATTGGCGGTAACACCAGGCTTGAGCTTGACTGCGTTGAACAGCATCTTGCTTCCGAACGGAATGGTGACGGGATTGAACATGGCATTCTCCTGTGTCGAAAAACCTGCCCGGGCGGGGCGGGATGTGGGTTTGGTATGAAATACGTTTAGTGCATCAACGACGCTTGAACAGGCTGACAAAATTGTCGTTCAAATCCGCCTGGAAGGCGGTCCTGGCGACATTCTGCTTGGCGCCCTTGAAGCTGAGTTGATTGATCAGACCTTTTTTCTTGTCCAGGTTGACCATCAGGCCATAGATGTTGTTCTTCTTGACCAGATAGGCGGCCACGGCGTCATCTTCGCTGGCGGCTTTTTCCAGCCACTTTTTCGCGGCGACCGGCAGATGCAGGAAGAGTGCGCCCTGGTAATCGATCTTCGCCAGTTCGATCAGTGTGTTGTGCACCGAGGCGTAGTTGTCGGCGTCGCTGACTTGGCCACCGAACAGCAGCGCGATCGCGTCCTTGTCTTTCAAGCTGGCCAAGGCGCTGGTTGCGTCTTCAGGCTTGCTGTAGGCGACGATGTCCAGGCGGCGCATCGGCTGTTCGCCGGCCTTGGCAGCGATCAACCCTGCATCCTTGTTGTTGGCGATAAACGCACCGGCCAGCGAGCCGGCCAGGGATACGCAGATGGTGCTGTCATTGACGGCGATGCCGAGTGATTTGGCTTTGATGACTTTGCTGAGCGCATTGCCTTCGAGCTGGCCGGCGTAGGCGCGCACGATGAACTGTTCGCCCAAGGTCAGTGGGACGGGGGCATCCGGCGTGGCATGGGCAAGCAGCGGCATGGCAAGCAAAGCCGCAACGGTCAGGTTGATGAAAGTGCGGGGAAATTGCATCGGTTTTCCTGGCTGGCTAAGTAACATGAAAAACCCAGCCGAAGCTGGGAGAGGGTTTTGCAGCGGGTTGCTTAAAGTGATTTCTTGCAGAAGTACCAGTCGACGCATTCGTGGCCTTCGTTCATGCGCGCTTCGGCGGCATCGACATCCTGCGGCGGCGGCACGATGACCTTGTCGCCGGGTTGCCAGCCTTCCGGTGTGGCGACCTTGTTGGCATCGGAGGTCTGCATGGCGGCGACCAGACGGACGAACTCGGCAATCGAGCGGCCGTTGCTCATCGGGTAATAGACCATCGCGCGCAGCACGCCGTTGGGGTCGATGATGAAGGTGGCGCGCACTGCCGAGGTATCCGAAGCGCCCGGCATGATCATGCCGTAGTCCTTGGCGACCTTCATCGACAGGTCTTCGATGATCGGGAAGGGGATGTCGACGCCGAATTTCTCCTTGATGTTGCGCACCCAGGCGACATGGGCGTAGTAGCTGTCGATCGACAAGCCGATCAACTCGCAATTCAGCTTCTGGAATTCAGGGTAGTACTTGGCGAAGGCCATGAACTCGGTGGTGCAGACCGGGGTGAAGTCGGCCGGGTGGGAGAACAGCACCAACCATTTTCCCTTGTAGTCGGACAGTTTCTTCACGCCGTGCGTGGTCTTGGCTTCGAAGTCGGGCGCGGCTTCATTGAGGCGGGGCATGACGGGGGCAGAATTCATTTCGGACATGATGTTTCCTTTGATTCGGGTTGTGGGTCTGACTACATTCGTTGATTAGCAATTGCTAATGTTTTGCAGTGTCCATGTCCCGGCCCCTTCTGTGAAATTGATTGTTATGAACGTGCCAATCTGTTTAGTAGATTGGCCTGAGCTTCAGTACTTGAGTGTGACGACGCTGTGGGCGCCCGCTTCAGTTACTTCGAATGCCGCTGCCTTGAATTTGGGCGGGCCGGAAGGTTTGTAGTTGTTGCTCAGGCCATAGCCTTCAATTGGAAACATGCCGAAGCGCAAGTTGAGTTTGCCGTCGCCGTTTTCGTCGTGATAGGCGATCACGGCATATCGTCCCGGCGGCAGGTCGCGGAACACGGCGCTGACGCTGCCAGCGGTTGCCGGCAAGGTCAGAATCTGGCGCGCTTTGTCCTCTTTGCGGAAGCCTTCTTCGCGCTCGAACAGCATCAGCTTGACCTTGCCGCTGTTGCTGCTGACGGCTTGCACGCTCACTTCGAGGTCGGCGGCATGAACAGTGCCAAGACCGCAAGCCATGCCGGCAGCCAGAAGCAGCAGACAGTTCTTCATGCTTTGCGCAGGCCTTTGACCCAGGCTTCCATCGCCTCGTTGGCGGGTTTCATCGGCGCTTCCATAAAACTGATGACGAACTTGTCACCCATGTCGGCGATACCAATTGAACGTGGACGCACCGCCAGCACCTGCGGGTTGGGCAGAGCGAAGCCAAAGCAGAAAATCACATCTACCGCGCCGACGAGGCCTTCGACAATTTCGCCGCCGATACCCTTGGTGTGTGCGTAATGGTCGAAGACGCCGATGAAAGCGACTTTTTCTTTCTCGGCAATCTTGCCTTTCAGATAGGCCACGACATCCTCAACGGTTTTGCAGTCGGTTTCGTTCTTGCCGATTTCAGCAACAAAAACCGGATATTTTTCCATCAGAAGTGTTTGTTTCATTCATTGCTCCAGCGTCAGATATAAGGGGTTGGGCAGGTTCGGGGATCAGGTCGGCAAACGTAACTCGACGACTGTCAGGCTGGGTTGATCATGTTCATGATCATGATGATGCCCGTGACCATGATCGTGCTCATGCGCTTCAGGCGCAAGCTCTGGCAGGTTGCCATTCAGCCAGGCGGTGATCGCGCTATCCGGATCGGTTTCCGATGTTGCAAGGGCGAGAATGCCTTTCTGCTTAAGTCGATTTTGCAGGCTGAATCCCATGCCGCCGGAAATCAGAACATCGACGCCATCAAGCGGATGCGGTTGATCATGTGCACTTTCATGGAAGCTTTGCTCAAGCGTCAGTTCGAGCAGGTTCTTACCCTTGATCTCCTTCCCCTGGACTTCATAAACCCAGAACTTGCGGCATTTGCCGGCATGTCCGGTAATGGTTTTACGGTTCTGGCTGGTGACGGCGATTTTCATGATGGGGCTCGTTTGTTGGGGTAACAACTCTTACAAAGCAAACATCGCGCCAGTTCAGGATTCGAAATCAGGCGGCTGATTACATTCAGATAATTAATCCACCCAGCGATTGACGGGCGGTAAATATTTCGCTTCTTGACAATATTGGCAGGCATGCAAGACATTATTGACATGTCACCGCCTAAACTCGAACTGTCCGGCGAACTTCTCGCCCTCCTCGAATCCCTACCTGAGCCGCGTATTCTGGTCGATCCGGAGTACCGCATTTTGTCGGCCAACGCGGCTTATCGGCACACCTTCGGCAACCCGGCCAAAATCATCGGCCGGACCTGTTACGAAATCTCGCATCACTTCGACAAGCCATGCGATCAGTGCGGTGAATCGTGCCCGCGTCAGACCGCGATGAAGACGCGGCAGCCCAGCCGTGTGCTGCATCTGCACCACACGCCGCGCGGCCAGGAATATGTCGATGTCGAGCTGGTACCGATTCTGGATGGCGCTGGCAAGCTGGCTTATTTCGTTGAGACCATGCGCTTTCTGCATGACAGCGGACGCCAACCCGGCGCGCTTGGCATGGTCGGCCATTCTGCGGTGTTCACCCGCATGCTTGACCTGATCAATCGGGTTGCGCCGGCGATGACGCCGGTTTTGTTGCTGGGGGAATCGGGCACCGGCAAGGAACTCGCGGCCCAGGCGGTGCATGACCTGAGCCCGCGGCGGGAGAAACCGTTTGTCCCGGTGGACTGCTCGGGCATGACCGAAAGCCTGTTCGAGTCGGAATTATTCGGCTATGAGAAGGGCGCCTTCACCGGCGCCGGCCAGCGCAAGACCGGGCTGGTGGAAGCGGCCGCCGGCGGCACGCTGTTTCTGGATGAGTTGGGTGATATTCCGTTGCATTTGCAGGTCAAGTTGTTGCGTTTGCTGGAAACCGGGACTTATCGCCGGGTCGGCGGCGTCGAGATGCTGCGCGCCGATTTTCGTCTGGTCTGCGCGACACACCGCGACCTGGCGGCCATGGTCGAGTCGGGCGAGTTTCGGCGCGATCTGTATTACCGGCTTTCCGCGTTTCCGATTCACCTGCCGGCGCTGCGTGAACGGAGTGAAGACCTGCCGTTGCTGGTAGCGCATTTGTTGACCCGGCTGGCGCCGGAGCGTCCGTTGAAACTGGATCAGGCTTCGCTGGCGCGGCTGAAGCACTACGCTTTTCCCGGCAATATCCGAGAGTTGAGAAACCTGCTCGAGCGCGCCATGTTGATGGCGGACGGCGACCAACTCAGCCTCGTCGATGATCTCCCCGCAAGCGGCGCCGACACCGCACGCGCTGAAGCGTCGATCATTTCGCTGGAAGAGGCCGAGCGCCGTTATGTGCGGCAAGCGCTGGCACAGCTTGGCGGTGACCGCAAGCAACTGGCAAGTCTGCTTGGGATCAGCGAACGTACCTTGTACCGCAAGCTTTGAACCACCCACATTTTCATCATGGTTGACCAATCCACCCAAGCCTCCCTATCCTCGCGACACTATTTCAGGAGTTGCTAATGAACACCGCTGTCACTGATTCAAACGTAAATACAGCCGCCCCGGCCCCCGATCTCGCCAAGACCATGCATTCGATCATCCAGCGCATCGCTACCGGCCCGGAATTGTCGAAGGACATTTCCATGCAAGAAGCCAAGCTGGGCATGCAAGCCATCCTGGAAGACGCAATCGACCCGGTTCAGGCCGGAATTTTCCTGATTGCGTTGCGCATGAAGCGTGAAACGAATGATGAATTCAAAGGCATTCTGGATGCGATTCTGGATGCGACCCAGCGCGTAACCGCCGACGTGGATGAGGTAGTGGATATTGCCGATCCTTACGACGGATACAACCGTTGCCTGCCGGCGGCGCCTTTCCTGGCGCCGCTGCTGGCTGAACTGGGCGTGCCGGCGATTTGCCAGGGACTCGAAGCGGTTGGGCCGAAATACGGAGTCACCGCACGCCATGTCATCCGCGCCGCCGGGGTCAATGTCGATTTAACCCCCGCTGCGGCCGCCGCGCGTCTGAGCGATCCGGCGATTGGCTGGAGTTATGTCGATCAGGCGCAGTTCTGTCCGGCTTTGCACGACCTGATTTCCTTGCGCACCAAGATCATCAAGCGGCAGGCGGTGACCACGATTGAAACGCAATCGAAACCCATCGTCGGCCGCAAGAAAACGCATCTGGTCACCGGTTATGTCCACAAACCCTATCCGCCGATCTACGCCATGCTGGCGCGGCATGCGGGTTTCGATTCGGCGTTGATCATTCGCGGGGTTGAAGGCGGTGTGATTCCGTCGCTGCGCCAACCCGGCAAGGCAACGCGCTATGACAACCATGGCGAGGAATATGAAATCGACCTCGATCCGACCACCCTCGGCATTGAGCAAACCGCCCGCTCGGTGCCGTTGCCGGACGATCTACCGAAAACCGAACGCGCCGATGAAGTCGTCATCGCGGTCGATATCAACGCCACCGCTGCAGCCGCCGCGAAAGCCGGCATGGCTGCGCTGCGCGGCGAGAAGGGGGCGACTTACGATTCGCTGTTGCTGACCGCCAGCCTGATCGTGCATCACGTCGGCAAGGCCGCCTCTTTCAAGGCGGCGGGTGAACTGGTGCGCGCCGCGCTGGATTCCGGCCGTGCGGCGGCACGGGTCAAATGAAGGGGGCGAAATCATGACCTGGACCGTAGTGGCTGTTGAAGGCGAACTCGGCGTCGGCCAGATGAAACGCATTGCGCCGGCCGGCAAGCCGTTATTGCTGGTGAATGCCGAGGGCGGCTATTTCTGTGTCGATGAAATGTGCAGCCATGAGGACTATTCGCTCTGGTTCGGCTGCGTCAAAGGTCGCTCGATCAAATGCTCGCTGCATGGCAGCTATTTCGATCTGGCCAGCGGCAAGCCGTTGAACGAGCCGGCTGACTGCCCGCTGACGACCTATCCGACCAAACTTGAAGCTGGCGACATCTGGGTGGATGTGTCGTAGCAGTGATGTCGAGGTTACTTGAAGAAGGCGAGCAAGACTGGCTGGCCTTGCCTCAGGTTGCGGCGGGTTTGCGGTTGCTTGCCTCAATCACGGTTGCCTGGACATAGCGTCGACCTTCTTCCTCGAAGCTGGCCAGGCTGACCTCAACTGCAATGGTTGAGCCATCTTTGCGAATGCCGAATAAATCCAGGCCGGCGCCCATGCTGCGGATGGACGGATTGGCCAGATAATGCTGGCGCAATTCAGCGTGCCGGACGCGGCTTTCCTTGGGCAGCAGTTGCTCCAGTGAACGGTTGAAGAGTTCGCCTGGCGCATAGCCAAACATACGTTCAAGCGCCGGATTGGCCATCTCGATCGCGCCATGATCGTCGACGACCAGCAGCCCGTTCGGGTTGGTTTGCATCATCAGTTGCAGACGTGCCTCGATCCGCCGATGCAGCAACTCGCTCCGCTTGCGTTCCGAGATGTCGGCCACGAAGGCATCGACAAAAATTTCGCCATTCTCGTAAAACGGGCTGAGGCTGATCTCGATCGAGAACTGACTGCCATTCTTGTGTCGGCCGTAAAGTTCGCGGCCGCTGCCCATGGGGCGCGAAACCGGGTTGCGAATGAAGGTGGCAAAATGTTGCGCATGCATTGGCGCGGCCGATTCTGGAAGCAGAATTTCCAGGGGCTGGCCGAGCAATTCTTCACGCGCATAGCCGAACATGTTGGCCAGCGCCGGGTTCACCAGCACGATGCGACCATTCTTGTCGGCTGCCAGCAGGCCGTTGGTATTGGCTTCAACCACCAATCGGAAGCGTTCCTGGGCTTGATGCACGGCTTTCGCCGCTTCGGCTTCCGCCTTTGCTTTCGCGACGTTGGCGACTGCGGCAGCGCGCCCGACCACGGCGCGCGCGAGCCAGGCGGCAATCACGCCATACAGCACCAGCAGAGAAATCACGTAAATCCCGACCGAGCGCCAGGCGCTTTGCCGTAGCGGCGTCATTTGCTCGCTGGATAGATGCGTCACCACCAGCCAGGTCGGGATGCCTTTTGCGTCGCGGCTATCGTCGACTTTCAATGGATAGACCGTGCTCCAGGTCCACAGGCCATCGGCCAGTTCGACCTGCCCGGAAGGAATTTCCGAGATTGCCTTCCAGGCTTCCGGAAAGCTGGCGCTCAGGCTGGCTTTGTGGGGCAGCATGAAGCCCCATTCGAGATTCGAATCAGGATTCTTCAGCCAATAGCCTTCGCTGTTCAACAGCATGGCGTGGTCGCGCGCTTCCATCAGGCTGTCGGTGAAGTTATTCAGGATTTTACGTGCGTCGACATTCAGCACCAGCACGCCTCGGCGGTTGCCATCCGCAGCGAACATCGGCATCACCAGACGCAGCATCGGTTTGTACGGCGACTCGATCTGGCCGCGCTCGATGTTGAGGTCCATCGGCGAGATGAACACTTCGCCCGGTTTCAACGTCATGCCTTGCTTGAAGTAGTAGCTATCCGCCAACGGTTGCAGGTCCGCTTCCGCGACTGACTGCGGCTTGCCTTCGACGTTGTTGATGCGAACCCGCTCAAGGCCGCTTGCGTCTAACCAGCGGATCTTTTCGTAACTATTGGTGTAGGTAATGAGGTTGGCAAAAATCGCCTGCATGGCCTGAAGGTCGCTTGCCGATCCCGACTCGACAGCACGCGCCAGATCGGCCTCGCTGGCCAGAATGCGAAGTTGGCGCAGCGGCAGATGCAGTTCGTCATCGAGACGGCGTACTCCCATCACCACATTGCCGATCTCCACAGTCTGGAGCATCGACATTTCCTCGTTGACCCGCTCTTTGCCGACATACCAGCCTCCGGCAAGGATCAGCAGGGCGACCGGGGTGAACAACAGTAAAAACAGGCGGAACGGAAATTTATTCGCGACAGCCACATCGGCAGCATCATCGTGATTGGAATTAAACATGGACCAACTCCTTTTTATTCGTATTGATGGTTTCGTTGTGTTTATTCACCAGGGCGCAATTTCGCTGGGTGGCGTTTGGAAATGACGTGGCAAATACTATCGAGTAGCTGATTGTTTTGCACGGGTAATGTTTTTCACCCAATCGGTCGACGATGACTGGCAGCGGCCTGGCAGCGGCCTGTCATTCGAGACTGATGCGGGCAGCGAGTTGTTGCGCTATCGAATGCGTGCTGTAGGCGGTATCGATCAGGAAAGTGACCGTTGCGGCCCGGATCGTTTTAGCGTTATGGCAATGACTGCTGATGACCTGGCCGGCCAGGCTAGTCAATAACCTGAAACAGCCTCTTTCTTTTATTGCTGGCACACACCCAACAATTTCGACTATGGGTAGCAATCTCGGCGGGTGCGTAAAAATCGACACCACAACCGGGACAGTGTTTTTCAACCAGCGGCAAAGCCCATTGTGTCGGTTCGGCCCAGGGTTGCAGGGTGACGGCATGATGCAGGCAAACATCCTGACACAGGCCGCAACCGGTACAGGCGCGCTGGCGCAAACGGTATGCCGGCACTGCCGCATCGAAATGAATCGCACCTTCCGGACATACCCGGCTACAGGCATGGCAACCCACGCAGTGACTGGCGTTCAGACGAATCGCCCAGGGCATCAGGGCGTCGTCTCCCTCAGGCAGATATTCGCCTGGCGGCTTTCGCGGTTCCTTTTCCTGAACGGGGGGTGCACCGATCAACACCGAGGCAGGTTGCTGCGTCAGCGCACGAAAAAAGCCTCGCCGGGCATCTGCCACTGCTGCGCCCGCAGCGTTGATCAATGCCGACCAGGCGGCCAGCGTCACCTCGCGCAACACGATGGGGCGCCGCCCACGCTGACGCAGTGCCGCATTGAGATGGACCAGCCGGGTTGACAGCTGCTCGCCCTGGCCGCGTGGACAAGCGGCGCAATCACCATGCGCCAGCAACCAGACGTGTTGGCCGGCTTGATAGGCGCGCAACAAGTCGCCCAGGCCGATGGCGTGCAAACAGGCGATGCGACCGGGTTCAGTATGACTGACAGCTTCACCGCCGGCGCGATCGCAGGCGGCCAGCATGGCGTTGGTGCCGGCCACCGGGCGACTGGCCAGGGCAAGCGGCAGAGCGATGGCCTGGCGCGGACAGGCAGGGATGCAGAGGCCGCAGCCATCGCACAGACCACTATCGAATTCGAGTGCAGCATCGTCGAGCCGCCATGCCTGTCTCGGGCAGACCTCGACGCAAGCGCGGCAGGTGGCTGTCTCGATGGCGGCATGCACGCAGCGCGCGCCATCGAGTTTCGGCAGTTGGACCTCCCCAACCGCTGTCATGCCAATTACTGCGCCAAAGCCCAGGCCAGCACCTTCTTCAGGTCGGCATCGCTGATCTTGGCCTGCGCCGGCATCGGCACCGGACCCCAGACACCCTTGCTGCCAGCGCGCACTTCTTTCGCCAGTTTGTCGGCAGCATTGGCATCGCCTTTGTATTTGCTGGCGATGCTTTTGAAGGACGGGCCGACCACTTTCTTGTCCATGGCATGGCAGGCCATGCAGCCGTTGGATTTGGCGGTGGCCTCGTCAGCAGCGGCCTGACCGACCGAGACAAGCAGGCCGAGCGCCAGGGTGAGGGGAATGAGTCGGGTTGATTTCATGCTGTGCTCCTAGAGGATGCGGGTTGAAAATCGTGTAAAGCCGGTTACCAGGACGGTGCCAGGCCCGGAAAGAAGGTGACGGGGACAGCTTCAGCGGCCTGTCGCGGCCGC
>JAIFLB010000074.1 GCA_020049245.1 Betaproteobacteria bacterium
GTGTTTTCCAGAATGACTTCGACATGGTCGGCAAACGCCTGGGTGAACAGGCGCACCACCCGCTCCTTTGCCTGCTCGCCCGGCCGGCGTTCATTCAAGGCTTCGATGGCATTGGCGAGCAAATGCCTGAACATCGCCGCCAGTTGGGTCGCGCCGCCATTGACGGCGGGCAATTCCAGCGCCGGATACCATTCGACGACAATGCCGGCGGCGAGCAGATTCGGGGTGCTCATCTTCAGTACGTCGCGCAGCACTTCATTCAGGTTCAACGGCTGAATCGCCTCGCTCTGTTGCGCCGGAATGCAGGCGCGCAAGGTATCAAGCGCGGCGCGGCTGTTGCGCAACGCGGTGTCGATGGCGCTATCGAAGGCGGCGTCCGCCTGGCACTCGCTCTGGCCTTCGTCTTTGGTGCGCCGCCGCTCGAGCAGACGCACCGCAGCGGTCAGCGTGTTGAGCGGTCCTTCGAGTTGATATACCGCGCCGGCCAGCATCTCGCGCAAGCTCTGCATATGATCTTGTTCAGCCAGCAGCGCCGACAGGCTGTTGATGCGAATCGCCTCCTGCTGGCGTTTGAGTTCGCTGATATCGAGCGCGGTCAGCAACAGGTAGTGGCGCTGGGTGGGTTCATAAAAGGCATCGGCGCTCGCGTCCTGTTCTTCAAACCACGAAATCGAACAGGCAAACCAGCGATCCGGCTGGCGATGCCGTTCCACTTTGACTTCACGGTGGCGGATCACTTGCCGGCGCTTGTGCGCCAGGTCGAACTCGACGCCCATCTGTTCGCGCAGATTGGTCAGCAGCAGCGAGGCGGGTTCACGGCCGAGATCGCCAATCAGCTTTTTGTATTCCTGGTTGTCGAGCACGACATGGTCGCGTTCGTCGAGCAGGCAGATCGCCACCTGCGCCGCATCGACCACCGATTCGATCATCGCCTTCTGGTTCTGCACCTGGCGTTCCAGGTGATGCAATACCGAGGAAATGGCTGGTCTTGCCATTGGCATCGACCACCGGGGTGATCGTCAGATCGGCCAGATAGCGGCTGCCGTCACGGCGGCGATTCACCAGCATGCCGTTCCAGGCGCGCTGCCGGCGCAATTGCGCCCAAAGGGTTTCATAGACCAGGCCGGGCGTGACCTTGTACGACAACACCGACGGATTGCAGCCGACTACATCTGATTCGTGGTAACCGGTCACCCGCTCGAAAGCCGGGTTGGCGTAGAGGATGTTGGCATCGGCATCGGTGATCGAAATCGCCAGCGCGGCTTGTTCGACAGCCTGGCGAAATACTTGCGGCGGAAGGTCGGGCGGAGCGGACATGGCGGTTTGCGGGACGTGGCTTCATTTTGTCTCTTGCAATATCCATGCCGATGCCATGGGCAGGATGACACACAAGGCGAAAAAGCGAAGCACCATCCGCTATTCCAGCGGTGCCAGAGGTAGATCAGGGCCAATTTGGCGGCAGGCGCTTCGCTATTCCACTCGACAAAACTTTCCCGCTTGTCGGATTGCTTACACAAGTTCGGCAGCCGCCCCAACTGCGACACGCTGATACCGCACTATTGCGGTGCAGCAATCACGCAAAACATTGATTTTGCGTGCATCAACCCATGTTTCCCAGGTTGGCACACGCTTTGCAGTTAGAGCTCAGGAGAACACATTCCATGAGCGAATATCTTTTACTGTTGCTTGGTACCGCGTTGGTCAACAACGTCGTGCTGGTCAAATTCCTCGGCCTGTGCCCGTTCATGGGCGTGTCGAAGAAGATGGACAGTGCGCTGGGCATGGGTATGGCCACCACCTTCGTGCTGACCCTGACCACCGCTGCTACCTGGATGCTGGAGCACTGGCTGCTGCTGCCGCTGGGTCTGGGCTATCTGCGTATCCTCGCCTTCATTCTGGTGATCGCCGCCGCAGTGCAATTCACCGAGATGGTGATCCGCAAGACCAGCCCTGGCCTGTATCAGGTGCTCGGCATCTATCTGCCGCTGATTACCACCAACTGCGCCGTACTTGGGGTTGCGCTGCTAAACGTGCAGGAAAAACACGCGTTTGTTGAAAGCCTGCTGTATGGCTTCGGCTCGGCGCTCGGTTTCACACTGGTGTTGTTGCTGTTCGCCGGCCTGCGCGAACGCCTGGCGCTGGCGCAGACGCCGGCCGCATTCGCCGGCGCACCGATCGGCTTCGTGGTGGCCGGGCTGCTATCGCTCGCCTTCATGGGTTTTGCCGGGTTGGTTTAGGAGAAGAACATGATTGCAGCCCTGCTCAGTCTCACCCTGCTTGGCCTGGCCCTCGGTCTGGGCCTGGGCTACGCCGCCATCCGCCTGAAAGTCGAAGGCAATCCTCTGGTGGAAGAACTGGAAGCCATGCTGCCCGGTTCGCAATGCGGCCAATGCGGCTTCCCTGGTTGTACCGGTGCGGCAATGGCACTGGCCGATGGCAGCGCGCCGATTACGCTGTGCCCGCCCGGCGGCCGGCCGCTGGTCGAGGCGCTGGCTGCCAAGCTCGGCATCGATGCCGATTTCTCCGGGCTGGATGACAGTGGCCCGCAAGTGGCGGAAGTACAGGAAGATCTCTGCATCGGTTGCACCAAGTGCTACAAGGTCTGCCCCACCGACGCGATCCTTGGCGCAGCAAAACAGATTCACGCGGTGTTCAGGGAGGTGCGTTGACGTGTGTCCCACCGAGGCCACACGCATGATTCCGCTGCCGGCGACTTTGCAGACGTGGTACTGGAGCAAGCCGGTGGTGACGGCATGAAAACAATAAATCAATCCCCCGTAGGTTGGGCAAAGCGCAGCGTGCCCAACATCCACGCGCGGCGTTGGGCACGCCTTCGGCTTTGCCCAACCTACGGCGGTTGCATCCCTGGCGGGAGGTCGGCATGAAGCTGTTCAAACTGCGTGGCGGCGTGCATCCGTCAGGTCACAAGGATTTGTCGGCGGAACCGCCGATCCGCGTTCTGCCGCTGCCGAATGTGCTGTATGTGCCGTTGCAGCAGCATATCGGCGCGCCGGCGCGGCATCTGGTCAGCGTTGGCGAAAAGGTCAATAAAGGCCAGTTGCTGGCGGCTAGCCAAGGCATGGTTTCAGCGCCGGTGCATGCGCCGACTTCCGGCCGCGTCATTGCCATCGGCGACTTCCCCGGTCCGCATCCGTCCGGCCTCGAGATGCCGACACTGACCATCGAGGCGGATGGCGATGAACGCTGGATCGATACCGAGCCTCCCTCAAACCCGTTTGCGTTGTCGCCAGAAGAAATCGCGCTGCGGGTCGGCGCCGCCGGTATCGTCGGCCTTGGCGGCGCGGCATTTCCGGCGGCGGTAAAACTCAACCTGTCGCGGAACAGTGAGGTGCATACGCTGATCATGAACGGCGGCGAGTGCGAGCCTTACCTGACCTGCGATGATCGATTGATGCGCGAACGCGCGTCCCAGATTGTCGAAGGCATTCGCCTGATTGCGCATGCCACCGGCGCCAGCGAGATTCTGGTCGGTATCGAGGCCAACAAGCCGGAAGCGATCGCCGCGATGCGTGCCGCCAGCGTCGCGAGCCCGGTCAAGGTGGTTCAGGTGCCGGCGATGTATCCGATGGGGTCGGAGAAACAGATGATTCAGGTGCTCACCGGCCAGGAAGTGCCAGCCGGTGGCCGCGCGGCCGACATCGGTGTGCTGGTGCACAACGTCGGTACCGCCTATGCCGTGCAACAGGCGCTGTGCCTGGGCCGGCCGCTGGTGTCGCGCATCGTCACCGTCAGCGGCGGCGCGATCATGGCGCCGGGCAATCTGGAAGCGCCGATCGGCGCCCTCGCTGCTGATCTGGTGCGCGCCTGCGGCGGCCTGCGCATCGACGCAGCCCGCCTGGTCCTGGGCGGGCCGATGATGGGCACGCAACTGAGCAGCCTGGATGTGCCGCTGGTCAAAGGCAGCAGCGGTGTTCTGGCGCTGACTCGGGCGGAAGTGGAGCACACCCGGCCCGGCCCGTGCATTCGCTGTTCGAGTTGCGTGCGCGCCTGCCCGATGGGTTTGCTGCCGCTGGAAATGGCCGCCCGCATCCGCGTTGGCGACCCGGCCGGTGCTGTCGATTGGGGCCTGAAGGACTGCATCGCCTGCGGTTCCTGTTCCTATGTCTGCCCGTCGCACATTCCGCTGGTGCATTACTTCAACCATGCCAAAGGCGACCTGGCCGCGCGCGAACGCCTGAAGATGAAGAATGAGGCGACCAAGAAACTCGCCGACGAACGCAGCGAACGCATGGCGCGCATCGTGCGTGAGCGCGAGGAAGCCGCCCGGCAACGCGCGGCGAAGAAGGCCGCTGCCGATGCGGCCAAGAAAGCGGCTGCAGAAGCAGTTGCGGCAGCGGCGAAGCAGAAACCGGAAGAGGTGACAGCATGAACACGCCCGCCGCCAACGTAGGGCGGAAAAGCCGAAGGCGCCTTCCGCCGAATGAGCGCCCCACCTTCTGGCGGAAGGCGCTATCGCTTTTCCGCCCTACGTGGTTTCACGTTAAGGAGGCGCTCGCGGTATGACCCCCATCGCCCATTCCCCGCACGCCCACGCCCAGGTCAGCGTCAGCCAGGTGATGGCGACGGTGATGCTGGCGCTGACGCCGGCCACTTTGTTCGGCTTCTGGCTGTATGGCTGGCCGGCGATCAACCTGTGGGTCGTAGCGCTGACCGTTGCGCTGGTTTCGGAAGCCGCCACCCTGAAGATCATGGGCCGCCCGGTACGCGGTGCGCTGCTTGATGGCTCCGGCCTGCTCACCGCCTGGCTGCTGGCCTTGTCGTTGCCGCCCTGGGCGCCCTGGTGGCTGGCGGCGGTCGGTTCGCTATTTGCCGTTGTGATCGGCAAGCAGATCTTTGGCGGGCTGGGGCAAAACCTGTTCAACCCGGCGATGGCGGCGCGGGTGATGTTGCTGATTTCGTTTCCGCTGGAGATGACCACCTGGATCGCACCGCTGCCGCTCACTTCGGCCACCGCGCCCGGTTTTCTGGAAGGTCTGGCAATCACATTCGCCGGGTTGCCGCCAGCCGACGGCATCTCCAGCGCGACACTGCTCGGCCATGTCAAGACTGAACTCGGTCGCGACATAGGTTTGGCTCAGGCGTTGAGCGGCTTTTACGATCCCGCCGGCTTCGCAATCGGTCAGCGCGCCGGCAGCCTGGGCGAGACCTCGGCGATCCTGCTGTTGATCGGCGGTCTGGCGTTGATCGCGCGGCGCATCATCACCTGGCATATCCCGGTTTCCATGTTGGCGGGTGTCGCACTGCCTGCGCTGCTGTTCAACCTGATTGCGCCGGAACGCTACCCTGGCCTGGACTACCACCTGCTTTCCGGCGCACTGATCCTGGGCGCGTTCTTCATCGCCACCGACCCGGTATCCAGCCCCAATTCGGTCAGCGGACAACTGGTTTTTGGCCTCGGCTGCGGTCTGCTGACCTGGATCATCCGCACCTGGGGCGGTTACCCGGAAGGCGTGGCGTTCGCGGTGATGCTGATGAATGCCGGCACACCGGTGATCGATCGTTACTTCAAGCCGCGCATCTACGGCCGCGACCGCAAGGGCGTGGCGCTGAATCCTGTCAAGGAGGGCGCCAAATGAAAGTACGTAGGTTGGGCAAAGCGCAGCGTGCCCAACATTGCAACGGGTTGTTGGGCACGCTGCGCTTTGCCCAACCTACCGTGTATGGGTGTGTTCAATGAACCTCGACAGCTTGCGCGACAAACTCGGCTATCAAGGCGCTTTGCTGGCGGTTGCTGCGTTGATCACCACCGCCGCGCTGGCCGTTGCCTCGCGCGCCACCGGGCCGGCCATTGCCGCAGCGGAAGCGCGTGATCTGCAGCAGTCTCTGAGCCAGGTACTGCCCGGCCAGTTCGACAACGATCTGCTCAAGGACACCGTGGCATTGCCCGGCCCGGACGGCGAGATTACGGTTTACCGCGCACGTAGGGCCGGCAAGGTGGAAGCGGTGGTGTTCCAGGTGGTCGGCAAGGGTTACGCGGGACGCATCGTCTGCATGATGGGCGTTGACAAAGAGGGTCACCTGCTCGGTGTGCGGGTCATCAAACATGCCGAAACCCCCGGCTTGGGCGACAAGATCGAGCCGGCCAAGGCAAATTTCTCGGCGACCCGCCGCCGGAAAAATTTGCCGTGAAGAAGGACGGCGGCGTGTTCGACCAGTTCGCCGGCGCCACCATCACGCCACGCGCAGTGGTCAAGGCGGTCAAGGGCGGGCTGGAATTCTTCGGCCATGAGAAGGCGCGCTTGCTGGATGAAACGGGAGGCAAATCATGACTTACAGCCGCATCACCAAAGACGGCCTCTGGGACAACAACGTGGTGTTCGCCCAGATGCTGGCGCTCTGCCCGACACTGGCGGTGACTGGAAGCGCCACCAACGGCCTCGGCATGGGGCTGGCGACCACCGCCGTGCTGGTCGTATCGAATGTGTTGATTTCGGCGCTGCGCCAGTTCATCAGCGCCGAGGTTCGAATACCGGTTTACGTCGTGTTCATCGCCACCTTAGTGACGCTGGTCGACATGGTGTTGAACGCCTTCGCGCACGATCTGTACAAGGTGCTTGGCCTGTTCATCGCGCTGATCGTGGTCAATTGCGCCATCCTGGGCCGCGCCGAGTCGTTCGCCGCCAAGAACGCCGTGTTGCCGTCCGCCGTCGATGGCCTGATGATGGGCCTCGGCTTCACCTTCGCACTGGTGCTGATTGGCGGCGTGCGGGAAGCGATGGGCAGCGGTACGTTGTTCGCACAGGCGCATCTGCTGCTTGGCGAATCGTTCGCCTTTCTGGAAACCACGCTGATCCCGAACTACAAGGGCTATCTGCTGATGATCCTGCCGCCCGGCGGCTTCCTTGTCGTCGGTTTCCTGCTCGCTGGTAAACGCGTGCTCGATCGCCAACTGGCGGCGCGCGCGGAAGCAGCGAGTGCGGCGATGCCTGCAACCATTTGAAATCGGTAAACGACTGAAAGCCGATTAGGAGAACCCAGCATGCAAGTCGCCGTCGCCTATGCCGATCTCGCCCAGCAAGTCTGGTTGCGTATCGAAGTGCCGGAAGCCGCCACGCTGGAACAAGCCATTATCCAGTCCGGCATCTTGCGTCAGTTCCCGGAAATCGATCTGACCGAACGCCAGGTCGGCATCTTCGGCAAACTGGCCAAGCTGGACGCAACGTTGAAACCTGGTGACCGCATCGAAATCTACCGCGCCATTACCGCCGACCCGGCCACGGTGCCAAGACGCGTGATGGATGACGACGATGATGACGATTGAATCGCGGAAGGAATGCCCATTGCACCCCCACGATTCAACGCAGATGCCGATCATGCGGATGCACCAACCAGCGGTGCAGTAGCCAGGCGCTGACGCCGCAGAGCGCCAGCATCAGGGCGAGTGGGCGGGCGGTACCGTCGTGCAGGTGGCTGATGCCGATGCCGGTGACAGTGGCGAGGCCGAATTGCAGCGCACCCATCAAGGCTGAAGCAGTGCCAGCGCGTTGGCCGAAGGTGGCCAGTGCACTGGCGCTGGAATTGGGGGCGATGAAGCCAAGGCTGGCGACATAGAGAAACATGCAGATCAAGGTCAATGGCAAGGTGGCGGTATCCGTCAGGGTCAGACCGGCGAGCGCCAGGCCGGCGAGGCCTGGCATCCAAAGCGCGCGGCGGAGCATGCGGGTGGGGGCGATGTTCTTCAGGCTGCGTGCATTGATCTGGCTGGCAGCGATGAAGCCGAGCGCGTTGATGCCGAAGGCCCAGCCGAAGTGTTGCGGGGCAATGCCGCCCAGTTGGATCAGCACGAACGGTGAGCCGGCGATATAGGCGAACATGCCGGCCATCGCCAGACCACCGCTCAGGGTGTAGCCGAGAAAGGCGCGGTTGGTGAACAGGCTGGCATAGTCGCCGGCGATGCGTTGCGCGTTGAGCGGGGGTTCGTGGCGGGTGCTGTGGCTTTCCTGCAAGCCAAGGCGAATCGCCAGCAGACAGGCCAGCGCGAAGGCAAACAACAGAAAAAAGATGGCGCGCCAGCCGACCAGGGTGACGACCCAGCCGCCGATGATCGGGGCGAGAATGGGCGCCAGCCCCAT
>JAIFLB010000117.1 GCA_020049245.1 Betaproteobacteria bacterium
AACGCATCCTGCCGCTGTTGCCGCGCGACAAACCGGTGGTGCTGGTGGTCAACAAGATCGATCTGGTGGAAGAAAAGACCAAACTGCTGCCCTATCTGGAAAGCATGGCCAAGCAATACAACTTCGCCGAGATCGTGCCGCTCAGCGCCGAGAAGGAAAAGGACGTGTTGCGTCTGCCAGCGATTCTCAAGCCGTATCTGCCGGAAGGCGAAGCCTGGTTCAGCGAGGACGACATCACCGACCGCAGCTCGCGCTTCCTGGCCGCCGAGATCGTGCGCGAAAAGGTGTTCCGCCTCACCGGCGACGAGATTCCCTATGTGGTCGCGGTAACCGTGGAGCAGTTCGAGGAAGAAGGCGAACTGTTCCGTATCGGCGTGGTGATCTGGGTCGATCGCGACGGCCACAAACCGATTGAAGCCCGCGTCGATATGGAAAAGCTGTTCGACCGCAAGGTCTTCCTGCAGGTCTGGGTCAAGGTCAAAGGCGGCTGGGCGGACGACTCCCGGCTGATCAAACAATTCGGCTACGAGTGACCGGTGAGTGAAAAAATCGACGGCGATCCCGCCTTCGTCCTGCATACCCGGCCCTGGCGTGAAACCAGTCTGATCGTCGACGTGCTGACCCGCCACCACGGCCGCATCGGCCTCGTCGCACGCGGTGCAAGGCGGCAAACATCCAGTCTGAAAACCCGTTTGATCCCTTTTCAGCCGTTGACCCTGTCCTGGTTCGGCAAAAGCCAGTTGCGCACCCTGCACGCCGCCGAATGGCAAGGCGGCGGCCTGATGTTGCGCGGCCATGCGCTGATGTGCGGCTTCTATCTGAACGAACTATTGCTCCGCCTGCTACCGGATGGCGACGCGCATGAAGGCTTGTTCGACCTCTACGCCGTGACGCTGAGTGCGTTGAACGCGCTGAACGCACCATCCGATGTCGAACCCGTGCTGCGCCGGTTTGAACTCGATCTGCTGTCCGAACTCGGCTATGCGCAACCGCTCGGCCACCTCGACAACAACGACGCGTTGCAACCAGGCAGCCGTTACAGCTTCACGCTGGGCCATGGCGTAACACCCTGGCAGCGCGACACCCCCGGCTATCTGGGCAAGACGCTGCTCGACCTGGCGACCGGCGATCTGTCCGACCCGATCACCCTGGCAGAAGGCAAAATACTGATGCGTTCGCTGCTGGCTTATTACCTCGGCGATAAACCCCTGGCCACCCGACAACTCCTGATTGATTTGCAAAAGCTATGACACTTTCGCTCCATCCGCTGCACCTGGGCGTCAACATCGACCACGTCGCTACCCTGCGCCAGGCGCGCGGCACCCGTTACCCGAGCCCGGTGCAGGCGGCACTGCTGGCGGAATCGGCCGGCGCCGATTCGATCACCCTGCATCTGCGCGAAGACCGGCGCCACATCCAGGATGCCGACGTACACATCCTGCGCGAATTGCTGCAAACCAAGATGAACCTGGAAATGGCGGTCACCGATGAAATGATCGGCATCGCGCTGCAGGTCAAACCACAGGATGTCTGCCTGGTACCGGAGCGGCGGCAGGAACTGACCACCGAAGGCGGCCTCGATGTCGCCGGCCAGTTCAACGCCGTGCAAGCCGCCTGTCAGACATTGGCCGCCGCCGGCATTCGCGTTTCACTCTTCATCGATGCCGACACGCATCAGCTCGAAGCTGCCAAAGCGGCCAGTGCGCCGGTGGTGGAAATTCACACCGGCCGTTACGCTGATGCGACAACCCTGGACGAAACACGGCACGAGCTGCAACGCATCACGCGGGCCGTCGAACAGGGCGTTTCACTCGGCCTCGCGGTCAACGCCGGGCACGGCCTGCACTATCACAACGTGCAAGCCATCGCTGCCCTGCCTGGCGTGGAAGAACTCAACATCGGCCATGCCATCGTCGCGCAGGCGATCTTCGTCGGCTGGGAAAACGCGGTACGTGAAATGAAGCGGCTGATGACGGAAGCGCGCATCAAGTAAGCACGCATCACCGAAACGCACAGAACCCGCGCGGTAGCCTCCAGCATGAATCAGGTCGCGACCTGCACCAGCTCGAAGCAGACGTAGCCTTCCCGGTTTTCGCGCAATCGGAGCTGGTAATCCAGCTCAGCCGCCTGTTTTGCAGCCTGATACAGGCCGATGCCGAGGCCATCGTGGCTGGTCACCGGCTCGTGGAACAGTTTTTCCGCAACCTCCGCCTCCGCCACGCTGCCGGTGTCGCAGACCGTCAGGCTGATCATCGGCGATGTCTGCAAATCCACCCGAATCCTGACTTCCGGCTCTTGCAGGCGTTTGCGCAAGGCGTTCTGCACCAGATTGTCAGCGACGCTATCGAACAATTCATGCGGCAACCAGGCTGCGGCATTGGCATCGTCGGCATGAAAACTGATGCTGTCGCGAGCGTAGCGATTGTTCAGATTGCGCCACCATTCCCGCGCCAGAATTTCCTTGCGATCCGCCGCCGTAGTGGGTGATTTCAGCTTGTCGAGGGTGATTTCCAGGCGCTTTGCCATTTGCGGCAGTTGCCGCTGCATCAACGACTGCAACGACATGGCCTGATCGGGCCGGCTGTGTTCCGCCGCCGAACACAGCGTCTTCAACGACTGCAGCAAGTTCTTCACGTCATGCGTCAGGCGCGAACCGGTCTCGTAGATGGCTTGCGTATAGGCGTTGGCCTGCATCATGCGCTCGCGCGTTTTGGCGGCATGGAAATAGCCGATGATTTCAGTCAGCAAGCGCAAATGCAAAGCAAATGCCGGATTCACCGGCGCGTCGGTATAAAAATAAACCTCCACGCCCTGATGTGAAAAGGTCACCGAATGACGGCTTTTCGCGCCCAGTTCGCCGCGTGATTGTGCGGTGACCCAGGTGACACCGGTTGACCAGGGCAGATGCGTAAAGCCGGCCATCGCTTCGTGCAGGAATATCTCCGGGTCGGGTTCGCGGTCGGCCGAGTCGGACAATTGCTTCAACCATTCTTCCAGCGGCAAGCCAAGCGACAGCACATAGCGCGAAAACAGGTTGCGCAGACCGGATGCCTCACCGCGCGGCTGCCAGAGCCAGGCAATGATCAGCAGGGAAAGCGCGATCGTACCCATGCTGATCAACACGCCTCGCGCGTAGTCAGTATGTGTCAGTTGCATCGCGGCATAGCTGCCCAATCCCAGCACACCAATCACCAGGACGAACAACAGGGTGTAGAGCAGATCAACCACACCAGTCTGGCGTTGCAGGCCAGGCGACGGAAACAGAATCAGCAACGCCGGCAGTACGAGCAGGCAGTCGCGCAGCAGAACCGTATAGCCATTGCGATGCACCGGCAGACCAAAGCTTTGCGGTAGCAGCCAGATGAATAACAGCAACAGCAGATACAAAACGGCCAGCCAAAGACCGAGGCGCTCCTGGATTGGCTTCAGACCGATCGTGATACCGCCCAGCAAACCGGCCAGCAGAACCACCCACAAGACCGCTGCCCACGAACTGCCGATCACCGCCAAGGCGGCGCCAACAACCAGGATGCCCAGCGCGCGTGGCCAGGGTAGATGTTGCTGGCCGCTGAAAAAGGGTTGCCAAAGCAGAAAAATGCCGTAATGCGCCAGCACCATGGCCTGCCCCCAGGCCTCGCCACGTCCCCAGACAAACGCCGCGTGCAACAGGAACAACATCAGCGCCAGGATGCGATTGCCGTAGGCTTGCAAACCAACCCGCCGCGCCAGTGCAAGCGACAGGTTGGTCGGCGCGGGTTCATTGATATATGGAGGATCAGACGATTCGGTCATGCTGCGACTATCGGCACGCCGCGGCCTAAATTGAGCCGTTCGCATCTTCACTGCCCAGACATCAGGCGCCCCCGAGATACAGTGCAAGCGAGGTTTCGATAAAATATCGAAAAACTCAATTTCACTGCCATGAACGCCGCACACCCACCCCAAATCGAGATCAAACCCGGCACTACCTACAGCAACGGCGCCTACGGCCGTTCTTGGGGCGTGCGTCAAGTGATCGGATTTTCCCTGGATAGCGAAAGCGGCGAAGAAATGGTGTCATTCAAAGGCATCGCCGGCGCCTGCCGACGCAAAACCGGACTCTGCACGCTGGCTGAATTCGAGCGCTGGGCACGCTACGAAGTTGCTTTGAACGAAAACAGTTGGCAACGCATCGGCGGCATCAACGGAGAAGTCTGGCCGGAAATCGAAGCGTGATTGTGCTTGCGGGACCGTGTTTGGAGCATTCTTCAGCTGGCAGCCTGATGCGCGCCTGAGCATGCCCTTACGGGCGCCTCAACCGAAAAAAAGCCGCCCGAGGGCGGCTTTTAACAGCGTGTGAAAAGAGGCCGACTTACTTGGTCTTCGCGGCGATCTCGATTTCGACGCGACGATTTGGTGCGTGGCAGTCTTTCAACGCCTGCTTGACCAAAGCTTTATCGCACTGGACCACGGGTTGGGTATCCCCCATGCCGCTGCTGATGATGACAGCCGGCTTGACGCCCTTGGCGATCAGGTAAGACTTGACTGATCTGGCGCGGGCTTCCGACAGTTTGCGATTGGAAGCGACATTGCCGGTCGGATCGGCATGACCAACGACTCTGATCTGCTCGATATCGCCCAGCAGTTTGAGTTTTCCGATGACCTCATCAAGGCGAGCACGCCCTTCTTTCGATAAATCCCGAATGCCGGATTTTCCGGACTGGAACAATGCGTCACCAGCCAAAACCACTTTGCTCGTCGCGGCGGCGGTTGCCGGCGCAGCAGCCTGGACAGGGGTGGCAGCAACGGCAACCGGGGGAGCCACCGGAACCGGGGCAGTGGCAACAGCGGGCGCTGCTACCGGTTTGGGTGCTTCAGGCGCTTTCACCTCGACAGCTTGCACGATCTCGGCTTTGGCTTCCTCAACCTTGGCAACTTCTGCAACCTTCGGCACTTCGATCTGGGTCGGAGCGGCTGCAGGGGCTTCGGCGGCCTTGGCAACTTCTGCAACCTTCGGCACTTCGATCTGGGCCGGAGCGGCTGCCGGGGTTTCGGCGGCCTTGGCAACGACTTCGGACTGCGGTGCGGCTTCGACTCGCGGCGCAACCGGGGCCTGATACATCGGTGCAGCCATCATCGGTGCAGCCTGTGTCGGCGCGGGGAATGTCGGCAGCGTCGGCAAGGACGGCAATGCCGGCAAAGACAACTGATTCAGACCGGGAATCCAGCCGGACAGATTGCCTAGCATGGCAATCGGGTCCCACATTGCAAAACTGCCGGCGCCCTGCACGCTGGCTGGCGGCGTCCAGGTCAACCAGCTATTGGCGCCCTGGCCATAGGCATTCGGGTTGATCACGGCGCCCAGCATGCCGGTGTAAAGCGCCGGGTTGGCGACGGTCCCCATCAGATTCCAGGCACGCGGATCCAGCGCGGCCATCGGCCAGCGGATATAGGTATTCGGGTTCAAGGTATTGCCCAGCACGCCCCACAATTTCGGGTCGAGCGGCGCCATGCCCCAACGCATCAGTTTGCCCGGATCGGAAAGCTGGGTCAGCACGGCAGTCAGGAAATTGGGATCGAGGCCGGCGGCAGTCCATTTCAGGTAAATGGCGGGATCGGCAAAAGCGAGCAGATTACGCACGGCATCCGGATGCGCGGCGGTGTTCATCATGTTCAGCCAGCCGCCCGGATCCATCATGCCATTCGCCATGGCAACGTAGAAACTGGGTTCGGAAATGGCGTTGGCCCAGGGCACGAAGCTCTTCGGATCCTTGAATGCGGACAGGTTGCGCGAGAAATCAGTCATCCGCGCCAGCCACTCTTCCGGCGTTGTTGGTGTTGCGGTTTTGGCGGCGGCTTGCGCGGCGGCCTGGCCCGCAAAGGTGGGGATATCCGTTGTGCCCATGGCAGCATAGGAAGGCGTTGCGGCGAAAGCGATCGCGAGCGTGACAAGTTTCAGCTTCATTCTGGCTCCTAATGTAAATACTTGAAAAAACAGGATATTTGATTGGTATGACATTCTAACAATGCAGGCATGCGAGGGGTAAGCCCCAGCTTGCCTGTGACATGAATTGACTTGGTACGATGTGGTTGAAGTGAACTCAAGCAGTGGCAGCAGCAAGTTGATTCCCTGCTTGCCAAATAAGCAGTTACTAATACTATTAGACTTGTTGTAATGACCCTACGAGCGATATCACTTCATCGGTAGAAGCGTGCTCCACTTCGCCTTTGCGGCGGACATGACGCTCTCTACCACCTCCAGCAACACAGCCGAAATCGAGATCAAAATGGAACAGATGGCAATGTGGGCTCCCGGCATCGGGATAGTTGGTCTGGCAATGGCGTTTCTCATTTATGGCTACTTGCTCAAGCAGCCGATGGGCAATGACAAGATGCGTGAAATCGCCGCCGCCATTCATGAAGGCGCGATGACGTTTCTGGTTTCGGAATACAAGATCATCGCCGTCTTCATGACCGCTTTGGTGCTTATCCTCGGTTTCTTCATCAACTGGCAGACCGCCGTCGCTTACGTCTTTGGCGGTGCCAGTTCGATGCTGGCCGGCTGGATCGGCATGAATGCCGCCGTGCAGGCCAACGTGCGCACCACCGAAGCGGCGCGCAGCCACGGCCAGGACAAGGCGCTGGTGATCGCCTTCTTCGGCGGTTCGGTGATGGGCTTGTCGGTGGCCAGCCTGGGCGTTCTCGGCGTCGGCGTACTGTTTATGCTCTGGGCGAATGTCGACCCCAACTACATTTCCGGTTTCTCCATGGGCGCGTCTTCTATCGCGCTGTTCGCCCGTGTCGGCGGCGGCATCTACACCAAGAGCGCGGACGTTGGCGCCGATCTGGTCGGTAAGGTGGAAGCCGGCATACCGGAAGATGATCCACGCAATCCGGCAGTGATTGCCGACAACGTCGGCGACAACGTCGGTGACGTCGCCGGCATGGGCGCCGACCTGTTCGAGTCCTACGTCGGTGCCATCATTTCCGCGATCATCCTGGCCATCGCCTTCCCGGAGGCCATCAAGCAGCAGGCCATGCTGTTCCCCTTGCTGGCCGTGGTCGGCGGCTTGATCGCTTCGCTGCTCGGCATCGCCTCGATCAAGGTATTCGAGAAGATGAACCCGGCCGCCGCACTGCGTTACTCCAGCTTCGTCGCCGCCGGACTGTTCCTGGTCTTCAGCTTTCTGCTCTGTGACATGCTTGGCCTGGACAGCGGTATTTTCTGGGCTGTGGCCTCGGGCACCATCGGCGGCATCGCTATCGGTCTGGTCACCGAGTACTACACCTCCGCCAAACCGGTGCGCGATATTGCAGAAAACGCCAAGACCGGTCCCGCCACGGTGATGATCAAGGGACTCGCGGTAGGCATGGAATCGACCATCGCGCCGGTGCTGTTGATCTGCGCTTCGATGGGTGTCGCTTCCTATGTCATGCCTGCTGGCATGGGCCTCTACGGTATCGCGATGGCGGCGGTGGGCATGCTGGGCACCATCGGCCTGGTGATGAGCGTCGATGCCTATGGCCCGATCGCCGACAACGCCGGCGGCATCGCCGAGATGTCGGGAGCCGGCCCGGAAGTGCGCAAGATTACCGACACGCTTGACTCTCTCGGCAATACCACTGCCGCCATGGGCAAAGGCTTCGCCATCGGCTCAGCGGCGTTGACCGCGCTGGCGCTGTATGCCGCCTTCACCACCACCATCAACGCCAAGCTGGCGGCACAGGGATTGCCACCGATGAATCTCGATCTGCTGGATGTGAACGTGGTGATTGGCACCTTCATCGGCGGGCTGGTGCCGTTCCTGGTCGCCTCCCAGACGATGACCGCCGTGGGCCAGGCGGCGTTCGCGATGGTGGAGGAAGTCCGCCGCCAGTTCCGCGAAATTCCCGGCTTGCTGGAAGGCAAACCCGGTGTCAAAGCCGATTACAAGCGTTGCGTCAGCATCGCCACTTACGCGGCGCAGAAGCACATGATCGCGCCGGCCCTGGTCGCCCTGACCGTGCCGCCGCTGATCGGCTTCAGCCTGGGCCCGGAAGCCTTGGGCGGCGCGCTGGCCGGAGCCACCATCGTCGGCGTCATGCTGGCGATCATGATGGCGAATGCCGGTGGCGCCTGGGATAACGCCAAGAAGTACATCGAGGCGGGCAAGCTGGAGGGTTTTGCCAAAGGCTCTGACCCGCACAAGGCAGCGGTGGTGGGCGACACCGTCGGTGATCCCTTCAAGGACACCTCCGGACCGGCGATGAACATCCTGATCAAGTTGATGTCGGTCGTTGCGCTTGTGCTCGCGCCGTTGTTTGTCTGAGCCATGACGGTCAGATGACCCTGATACTCAAACCCACGATTTGTCAGCGATAATCAATCGTCGTTTTTCATCAACCCGAACGGAAAAGGAATACACATGCTGCATTGCGACCTGACCTTGGAGGAAAAGGAAGTCCTTCTGGAAGTAATCAATGACTACAACTCCGAACTGGGTTTGGAGATCGCCGATACCGATCGCAAAGCGTTGCGCGACAGGCTCAAGGCTCAACGCGATGTGCTCAGAAAGATTGCCGTAAGCTTGGGTCACACGATCGACGACGGCAAAGTCTAATTCCGCTACACATTTAACCCAGCTCAAGTTGATGCGTTTAAAAGGGCCGGGCGACTCGGCAGGAGTTTCCTGCTGCAGCGCCCGGCCCCGTTTTTTTATGACTTCTAATACGCTCGGCGGCAACGTGATGTTAGCCAATGGCAAAGGAACCCAAACATGAAACGAATCGGTGTAATGACCAGTGGGGGCGATGCCCCCGGCATGAATGCGGCGGTGCGCGCGGTGGTGCGCAGCGCGGTTTATCACGGCCTTGAGGTATTCGGCATCGAGCGCGGTTACAAGGGCATGATCGAAGGCGCGATCCACCCCATCGGCCCGCGCGACGTCAGCGGCATCGTGGGTCGTGGCGGCACAATTCTGCATACTGCACGCTGCCTGGAATTCATGGAAAAGCCGGGACGTGACAAAGGTGCGGCAGAGTTGGCCAAGCTGGGGATCGAAGGGCTGGTCGTCATCGGTGGCGACGGTTCGTACCACGGCGCGGAAAAGCTGCACAAAGAGTTCGGCATCCGCTGTATCGGCCTGCCGGGCACCATTGACAACGACATTGGCGGCACCGATTTCACCATCGGTTTCGATACCGCAATCAATACCGCGATGGACGCCATTGACCGCATCCGCGACACGGCGGCTTCGCATGACCGTATTTTTTTCATCGAAGTCATGGGGCGCAGCAGCGGTTATGTCGCCATGATCAGCGGTATCGCCGGCGGCGCGGAGGACATCCTGGTGCCGGAAGCGAACAACGGCATCGACAGCCTGATCGAGCGCCTGCGGGAAGGCCACGCACGCGGCAAGAAATCCTCCATCGTCATTGTTGCCGAGGGACACAAATCAGGCGGCGCGGCGGCAGTTGCGGAAAAGGTCGCTGCACAATCGGAATTCCAGGACAACCGTGTCACCGTCATCGGTCACCTGCAACGTGGCGGCGCACCCACTGCGTTTGATCGCGTCCTGGCCAGCCGCATGGGTTTGCGCGCGGTCGAAGCGTTGCTGGAAGGTGAATCGGGCAAGATGGTCGGGGTCAGCGGTCAGAACATGCTGCTCCGCCCGATCGCGGAAGCCTGGGAATTACGCACCATGTTCGATCCCGGCCTGCTCCGCGTCGCCCACGTGCTTGGCGTTTAACGACCCGCCACCGCAAACACGCCTGAAACAAAACGGGCCGGCAAAGCCGGCCCGTTTCAATTGCTGCTGATGTTCTCAATCAAACCATCAGCGGCACGATCAGCAGCGCCACGATGTTGATGATCTTGATCAACGGATTCACCGCCGGACCAGCGGTGTCCTTGTAGGGGTCGCCGACGGTATCGCCGGTGACCGCCGCTTTGTGCGCCATGCTGCCCTTACCGCCGTGGGTGCCTTCTTCAATGTACTTCTTGGCGTTATCCCAGGCGCCGCCACCGGTGGTCATCGAGATGGCGACGAAGATGCCGGTGATGATGGCGCCGACCAGCACACCACCCAACGCCTGCGGGCCGAGGATCAGGCCGACCAGCACAGGCACCGCGACCGGCAGCAGTGAGGGAACCACCATTTCCTTGATCGCGGCCTTGGTCAGCATATCGACGCAGGTACCGTATTCCGGCTTGGCGGTGCCTTCCAGAATGCCGGGGATTTCCTTGAACTGGCGACGCACTTCAACCACCACCGAGCCAGCGGCGCGACCGACCGCTTCCATGCCCATCGCCCCGAACAGGTAGGGCACCATGCCACCGATGAACAGGCCGATGATGACCATGTGATTGGACAGGTCGAAGGCCATGGCCTGGGCGAGCGGATCAAGCAACAGCGCCTGGGCATTGATAGCGTGCGTGTAGTCGGCAAACAGAACCAGCGAGGCGAGACCGGCAGAGCCGATCGCGTAACCCTTGGTCACCGCCTTGGTGGTATTGCCGACGGCGTCGAGCGGGTCGGTGATGTTGCGGATTTTTTCGTCGAGACCGGCCATTTCGGCGATGCCGCCGGCGTTGTCGGTAATCGGGCCATAGGCGTCGAGGGCGACGATGATGCCGGCCATCGACAGCATCGAGGTGGCGGCGATGGCAATGCCATACAGACCAGCCAGATCGTAGGCGCCCCAGATGGCGGCACAGACAACCAGAACCGGCGCGGCAGTGGACTTCATCGACACACCCAGACCGGCGATCACGTTGGTGCCGTGGCCGGTGGCGGAAGCCGCCGCGATGTGACGCACCGGCGCGTATTCGGTGGCGGTGTAGTACTCGGTGATCACCACCATGGCGGCGGTGAGCGCCAAGCCAATCAGCGTTGCGTAGTAAAGATGCCGTGAAGAAACCAATGCGCCATCGATCATCACGCCATCACCCAGCATCCAGGTGGTGAGCGGATAGAACGCGACTGCGGCGAGGCCACCAGAAACGATCAGACCGCGATACAACGCATTCATGATCTTGCCGCCTTCACGCGCCTTGACGAAGTAAGTGCCGACGATCGAAGCGATGATCGCGAAACCGCCCAGCACCAGCGGATAAATCACCGCTTCCGGCGAACCGGTAATCAACAGGCCGCCCAACAACATGGTGGCGATGATGGTGACCGCGTAGGTTTCGAACAGGTCAGCGGCCATGCCGGCGCAGTCACCGACGTTGTCACCGACGTTGTCGGCGATGACGGCCGGGTTGCGCGGGTCGTCTTCCGGAATGCCGGCTTCGACCTTGCCGACCAGATCGGCGCCGACGTCAGCGCCCTTGGTGAAAATGCCGCCACCAAGTCGGGCGAAGATGGAGATCAGCGAACTGCCGAAGGCCAGACCGACCAGGGCATGGGTAGCTTCGGCGGCGCTGGCGCCGAACATCAGCGTGAGCACGGCGTAGTAGCCGGCGACGCCGAGCAGACCGAGACCAACCACCAGCATGCCGGTGATGGCGCCGCCCTTGAAGGCAACGTTGAGCGCGGCGTTGAGGCCATGGTTGGCCGCCTCGGCGGTACGAATATTGGCGCGCACCGAAACGTGCATGCCGATGTAGCCGGTAAGTCCCGAGAGGAAGGCGCCAAGAGCGAAGCCGATCGCGGTCTGCATGCCCAGAAAGGCGTAAATGGCGACCAGAAGAATCGCGCCAACGATGCCGATGGTGGTGTATTGCCGATTCAAATAGGCTTGCGCGCCCTCCTGCACGGCGGCGGCAATTTCCCGCATTCGATCATTGCCGGTCGGCAAACCCACAATCCATTTAATCGAAATCATCCCGTAAAGCAGTGCAAGCACTGCGGCTACGAGGGCAAACATCAAACCTTCATTCATCGCTTCATCTCCTCGAATAAGCACAATTTACCGTGAGCTCGCGACTTCGTTGCCGGATCTCGGCTGGCGGCATCGGTCACTCCTTGGCTGGAAAACGTAGATCGCACAGTCCTCCCCAGACCATGCGAGTGATGTTTGATCCCGGCTTGTCACCGGACTCGCTTTTTACCTTATTCCCGCACAAGCGGTGGCTACTGAAATTAAATCTGCTTACCCAAAGCCAGCCCACCTTCAAACCGGGTGCCCGGTTCAAAACCGAAAATGGCATCCAGATTCAATTCCATGATCAAGCGATCCACTGCCAATTGGCCATGTTCGCGTTGCACTTCGGAAAGAATCAGCTTGGCTGAATTGGCATTGTAGAAACCGCCGAAATCAGCTTGAACCTTGAGGAGTTGGCGAGCGCGGTCGAGTGTCATGTAAGCACCATTTCAAAGCCGTGATAATGAACAAGGGCGCGGGTTTTACAACCAGCGCCCTTGATTTCCGTTAAGAAATATTACAACTTGAATTCAGGCAGTTTCTTATCCACTGCCACATTCTTCATCGTGACGTACTTCGGCAGACCGTTTTCGAAAGCTGGGTAGTCTTCGCCCTGAATCAGACCGGTCAGGTAGTTGCGGCACTTGTCGGTAATGCCGTAGCCATCTTCGCTGATGAAATCGCGCGGCATGAATTTCTCCACGTTGGCGACATCCTTCAGTTCGGCGGCGCCGATTTCCCACTTGTAGGGGATGTCCTGCAAACGGACGACCGTCGGCATCACCGAGTTCCGGCCTTCCAGCGCCAATTTCACCGCAGCTTCACCCAGCGCATAAGCCTGTTCGACGTCGGTCTTCGAGGCGATGTGGCGGGCGGCGCGTTGCAGGTAGTCGGCGACGGCCCAATGGAACTTGTAGCCGAGCGCTTCCTTGATCATGTTGGCGACCACCGGTGCTGCACCACCCAGCTGAGCGTGGCCGAAGGCGTCACGCGTGCCCTGCTCGGCGAGAAACTTGCCGTCCGGATAATGGCAGCCTTCCGACACCACGATGGTGCAGAAGCCGTGCTCTTTCACCTTGGCATCGACGTTGGCCAGGAACTTGGCCTGATCGAATTCGATTTCCGGGAACAGGATGACGACCGGAATACCCTGATCGGCAACCAGACCACCAGCAGCGGCAATCCAGCCAGCGTGGCGGCCCATCACTTCAACCACGAAAATCTTGGTCGAGGTTTTGCACATCGACTTGACGTCGAACGAGGCTTCCAGCGTGGACACCGCGATGTACTTGGCAACCGAGCCGAAGCCGGGGCAGCAGTCGGTGATCGGCAGATCGTTATCAACGGTCTTGGGAACGTGGATAGCCTGAATCGGGTAGCCCATGGCTTCGGAAAGCTGGGAAACCTTGAAGCAGGTGTCGGCCGAATCGCCGCCGCCGTTGTAGAAGAAATAGCCGATGT
>JAIFLB010000167.1 GCA_020049245.1 Betaproteobacteria bacterium
AAAGCGGTGACATTTCGCGCAACTTGCCGATCTTTTCGTGCAGCAGTTTGATCGTGTAATCGATCTCTTCTTCGGTGGTGAAGCGGCCGATAGTGAAGCGGATCGAGCTGTGCGCCAGTTCGTCGTTGCGACCCAGCGCCTTCAGCACGTAGGACGGTTCCAGGCTGGCTGAGGTACAGGCCGAACCAGAGGAAACAGCCAGATCCTTGATCGCCATGATCAGGCTCTCGCCTTCGACAAAGTTGAAGCTGATGTTCAGGTTGCCAGCGATTCGACGTTCAAAATCGCCATTCAGATGCACTTCTTCCATGTCCAGAAAGCCGCGATAGAGCTTGTCGCGCAGGCTGCGGATACGCTCGGTTTCAGCACCCATTTCCATCTTGGCGATGCGGAAGGCTTCGCCCATGCCGACGATTTGATGCGTCGCCAGCGTGCCGGAACGCATACCGCGTTCGTGGCCGCCGCCGTGCATCTGGGCTTCCAGGCGCACACGCGGTTTGCGCCGCACATAGAGCGCACCGATGCCTTTCGGGCCGTAGGTTTTGTGCGCCGAGAAAGACATCAGATCAACCTTGAGTTTGCCCAGATCGATTTCAACCTTGCCGGTAGCCTGCGCAGCGTCAACGTGGAACAGGATGCCCTTCGAGCGGCACAGTTCGCCAATCGCGGGAATGTCCTGGATGACACCGATTTCGTTGTTGACGTACATCACTGAAACCAGAATGGTGTCCGGGCGAATCGCCGCCTTCAACTCTTCCATGTCGATCAGACCATTCGGCTGCACACCGAGGTAGGTCACTTCGTAACCTTCGCGTTCCAGTTCGCGGCAGGTATCCAGCACCGCCTTATGTTCGGTTTTCACCGTGATCAGGTGCTTGCCCTTGCCGTGATAAAAATGCGCCGCGCCCTTGATGGCGAGGTTGTTCGATTCGGTCGCGCCCGAGGTCCAGACGATTTCCTTCGGATCGGCATTCACCAACGCCGCTACATGCGCCCTCGCCTCTTCCACCGCCTTGTCGGCGTCCCAGCCAAACACATGCGAACGCGAAGCCGGGTTGCCGAACATTTCGGTCAGATAGGGAATCATCTTCGCGGCAACGCGCGGATCAACCGGCGTGGTCGCGGAGTAATCGAGGTAAATGGGGGTCTTGACCATCTTTGTATGCTCCATCAACCGTTAACGACTGTTTTGTGTTCCTGACCTGACTTGTGCATCAGGCCGGGCGTGATGTCCGCCGAACCCACCACACGCCGTGTGTCGTGCTTGTGGCCATGCGCCTGGCCATGCAACGCCTCTTCGGCCTGCTTGGCCAGCTGAGTGGTCACCAGTTCGTCCAGATTCACTGAATCCAGATAATCGTAGATGCGCGCATTCAGGCTCATCCACAGATCGTGGGTCATGCATTCGCGATCGTCGTGGCAATTGCCAAGACCACCGCATTGGGTGGCATCGATAGGCTCATCGACCGCGCGAATGATGTCGGCCACGGAAATATTGTCCATGGTCTGGGCCAGGGTATAACCGCCGCCCGGACCGCGCACGCTGTCGACAATGCCCTGCCGGCGCAAACGGCCGAACAGTTGCTCAAGGTAAGACAATGAAATCCGCTGCCGCTCACTGATGCCAGCCAGCGTGACTGGCCCGCGTTGATGTCGCATGCCCAGATCGATCATCGCCGTTACCGCAAAACGTCCTTTGGTGGTCAGCCGCATGATGTGCCTCGTTGTTGATGGATGAATGGTGACACTCTACTAATCCCGATTAATTTGGTCAACTATTCAATAAATGGTCATCCGCCGCATTCGCTTCCTTGTGCCCGCCCAGGCGCGCCAGTTCCGCCATGACCCACGCCAGACGTTGATCGGTATTGGCAGAGTGATCGATCAGGCCATGGATCGCCTTCACCATCGGATCATTCATGTCGCTGGAAACCGCATAGGCGGAAAAACCCAGCTTCTTCGCCACTTCCTCGCGCGCCTTGTCCACTTCGGCATCGAGAATCCGAGCCGGAATACCGATCGCCGTAGCGCCATCCGGCACATCCTTTACCACCACCGCATTGGAGCCGACCTTGGCGCCGGCGCCGAGCGTAATCGGCCCGAGTATCTTGGCGCCAGCGCCGACAATCACGCCGGGCATCAAGGTGGGATGCCGCTTGCCCTTGTTCCATGAGGTGCCGCCCAGCGTGACGCCGTGGTACAGCGTGCAATCGTCGCCAATTTCGGCCGTCTCGCCGATCACCACACCCATGCCGTGATCGATGAACACGCGGCGACCGATCGTCGCGCCCGGATGAATCTCGATACCAGTCAGCCAACGCGCGAGATGGCTCGACAAACGTGCCAGCCACTTGAAACCGGCACGCCAGAACTGATGCGACATGCGATGCCAGATGATGGCGTGCACGCCGGGATAGGTAGTCAGTACCTCGAAAAAGGTGCGCGCCGCTGGATCCCGGTCAAATACAACGCGAATGTCTTCCCGCAATCTGGCGAACATTTGAATATTCGAGAATTATGAAGAGCGAGAAGTATGCAATTCCCGAGTATTTGGGTCAATTTCTGTGTCCAACAAGAAGATTGCCAAAGCAATGTTGATGCAAGGAGGCAGAGAAGCCATCGAATAGGGGAAGCTGAAACTAATCGCTCTCAGCCACAACCTTCCGCAACATTTCAATCAGTCGCTTACGAGCATCCATAGGCAATGATCCCAAGATAATCAAAGCTTCGGCCAAATCGTCATCTTCTGTGTAGAGGAAAGAAGCGGGCACATGGAGGACATTCGCTAGCCTTTTAACCATCTGGAAATCCGGCGCGTGCTTGCCTTTTTCATATTGGTTAACGCGTGGACTTGCCGACATCTCATCTATCCCAGCAGCCACTCCAAGTGCGAATTGCGATATCCCAAGCTTTTGCCGCGCCTCTTTGAGGCGACGAGCAACAACCGGGAAATCTGAGTCCATAAAGCATTACCACTAACGCCGAGGACTAAGATGTTCTTAGTTATTTCTTGATGCTTTGCTAAGACTTACTTAGTATTCGCAAGGGTTGCAGACGCCTTCCCCTAAGAACGTCGCCGTGGCAATTCACAAAATTCCAATGGAGAAATTATGAAAATCGTAGTGAATATGCTTTTCGTGGCGTTTCTCGCCACTGGTTGTGCAAGTGAAGTTCCTATCCCAACTACGTATCCGTTAACAAGCCAGCACAAACTCAAGTCCGCTCATCACTGGGACGTGATCGCCAAGGACGTTGCCCAGCAGACAATCTCCAGTCTGACTAAAAACAATCTATCAAGCATTCCAGTTACGGTAAGTACTCAGCAGCCTGATGCCCCGTTTCAGATGGGATTCCGCAATTTCCTCATCACACATTTGGTTGACCTGAATCAGCCTGTCGCACAGAAAAATGCCGAAATTGAAGTGCAATTCGAGACTCAGGTTGTAAGGCATACCAGTGAAAGACGGGCAAGCATCCCTGGCGAACTTACCGCACTGACTGCCGGCATCATAGTGGCAAGAAATGCAGCCTTACATTGGGGGAATAACTCCCTAAGCGGTGGCGCTCTTGCAATTGCTGGCCTTGCTGACTGGGGTAAAGGCTATGACACTGGATTATCTAAAACTGAAGTCATTGTAACGACCTCAGTCACCCGAAATGGTCAGTTCCTGATGCGCAAGACTGATGTCTATTATCTTGACGACGTGGACGGCGCCCTCTTCGAACAAATGAAGCAATGGAGGGTTGTAGGATGAACAAGATCATACTTTTCGCCTGTCTTTCCCTGTTGCTTGGTTGTCAAAACACGCCGCATCGCAACCCGTTAATCAACCATAACAGTTACATCGAATCGACCTATGAGGCAGTAGACAAGTTGTCCGCACAACTGAGCCAGCACACGCACTACTTGAACAAGAATGAACCCATACTGGTCGCCACTTTGGTTAGCGTCGACGAACTAGAAAGCGCTTCCAGGCTTGGACGCTCAATTTCAGAGCAAGTCGCTGCAAGATTGACTCAGAAAGGATTCAAAGTCGTTGAGGTCAAGTTGCGTGGCTCCCTATTTGTCAAGCGTGCAGAAGGGGAACTGCTTTTGTCGAGAGAGATCGCGCAGATCAGTCAGTCTTACAAAGCACCTGCCGTTGTCGTAGGAACCTATGCGCCAGCAACAAACTTTGTACATATCAATCTCAAAGTCGTGTCCGCAGATTCACAACTTGTTCTCGCTGCCGAAGACTACGGATTGCCACTGGACGAAAACACAAAGACATTGCTGAACTCCGGCCGCTAGGTTGAGCCAAGAGAAAAGCTTGTAAGGCTTCCCTCTCTAAGGCATTCCACAAAAGCTAGAGCGTCCGCGGCTTCCGGGCCGCGTTAAAATACCCCTCCAGATCGCCACTTCCTCGTCTTCCAGACCGGCCTTGGCGAAGAAACTTCGCAGCCGTGGCATCAGGCGTTTCGGGTTGGCCGGGTCGAGAAAATCAATCTCGACCCGCAATTTCTCCATCTCGGTCAACAGGTTTTCCTGGGCGAACTGTGCATCAACCAGAAATTTCATGCCGCCAGACGTTCCATCTGTTTCACATGCGCCAGACGGGCTGCGTAGGACAACACCGCGAGAATGTCTTCACGTTCCAGGTCTTGGTAGTCGGCCAGAATGTCTTCAATACTCATATCTGCCGCCAGCCATTCCAGCACGCTTTCAACCGGGTAGCGCAACCCGCGAATACAAGGCTTTCCATGGCAAATCGCAGGGTCCATCGTGATGCGTTCATTCATCAGAGTTCTCCAGAAACCGTAGATTCGGACCAGCACGCAATGGCTGTTCATCGACTGACTCAATTTCAACAATATCACTCGCGCGAAAGTTTTCGTGGCGGCGACTCATTTCCCTTTGACTCAATTCACTTTTCCACCCGAGCCCTGCTTACAACGACTCCCACCCCGGGCTGCGTTCAAAATACCCCTCCAGATCGCCACTTCCTCGTCTTCCAGACCGGCCTTGGCGAAGAAACGTCGCAGCCGTGGCATCAGGCGTTTCGGGTTGGCCGGGTCGAGAAAATCAATCTCGACCAGCACTTTCTCCATCTCGGTCAACAGGCTTTCCT
>JAIFLB010000159.1 GCA_020049245.1 Betaproteobacteria bacterium
TGCCCGGCTTCAGCAGTCCGGCTGCCATCGCGACGCTCACCGCGCCGGCGGCGCCAGCACCCTTCAGTACGTTTCTGCGCAAAATGTTCATATCCACTCCTATCTCATTTCGTTGATTACAAGCTATGAACAAAGTCGACGACCTTGTCTATTTCTTCCTCGCTCAGCACCTGATGCTTGCCGAACGGAGGCATGAAACTGGTAGCACTGGATGCGGTGGCATCCCAGATCTTGGCGCGCAGAATGCCCTTGTCGGGAAAACGCGCTTGCATTGCAATAATTGGCGGGCCGCTGTCACCCGTCTGCAAGGCATCCGGAACAGCGGGAAAACCATGGCAGGCCAGGCAATTGCCCTTGGAACGATCAAATGCGATTTCTTTACCGCTGATCTCGACCGGAGATGCGAAAGCATAGGCCGAGGTAACCAAAAAGGCAGTAAGAACGCCAAAACCGCCACTTGCGAGTTTCGGCAACGCTGATTTCACCTGAATCAAAAAATCTCCACCATCCATTTAATTCGTAAGAAATAAACCAGACAGATTTATCAAATAATTAGGCGGCGAAGAATATTCGCAACATTGCGACTGACACAAGAGAGAAATCACCACTTGGTACGATATTTTTTGACTCGAGTATGTTAGTACCAAGCCCACTTTTATTGCGTGGTTATCCGGGTTGATCCGGGGTTCTCGCTTCCAAACTACTGCTTGGCTTGCCGCCGCTGGGTTTCTTCCTGCTGGCGTTCGCGCAGTTCACGCATGCGGGCATCGATGATCGACAGCGTGTAGAAATCAGCCTTGCCCAGTCTTTGCGCCATCTGCAATTGCTCAATCGCCGCGCCGGTTCGATCCGCCAGCGCGTAAGCCTCGGCTTGCGCCAGGAAGGATTCGGCGCTCTGCCCCAGTGCTTGATGTGCTTGCGCCTTGAGAGCGAACAAAGTTGCGTCGGACACCCAGATTCGCTGCCGCTGAGTCAGAAAATCCAGCGCCTGTTGCGCTTTTTTGTCGCGCAGCAAAGCCTTCACATGCACATAGGCCAGCGGCCGGTAAGCGCTGTTCATGTCCAACGCCGCGCTGGAAATCTGTGCCGCCAGCGCCGCCTGGCCACGCGCCAGCGCCTGTTCGGCGCGTGCCAGATCGAACAACCTCGAAGGCGCCGACAAACTGATCGCGGCATCCAGCGCGCGCGTCGCCTGATCCATCTCACCCATGCGCAGACTGGCCTGCGACAGGCCATACCAGTCTGCCGCCGTGGGTTGGTCGCGAACCTTGACCTCGAATTCACGCAGCGCATCCCGCGCCTCGCCCGCTGCCGCCTGCACCCGCGCCCGCACCAGAGGGAATTCCAGGCTATCGGAAAACTGCCGGTAAGGCAGGCTGGAGAGCCGATTCTGAATATCGGCGATACGTTCATAAGTCAGTGGATGCGTGCGCAGATAGGCCGGAGCATTGTTTTCATACAAGCGGCCCTGCGCCTGCAAACGCTCGAAAAAAGTACCCATGCCTTGCGGTGAAAAACCGGCGGCGGAAAGAATCTGCAAACCGGTCCGATCCGCTTCGCGTTCGTGTTCACGCGTGAAATCAAGCTGATTCTGGATACTCATCGCCTGCGTCGTGACAATCGCAGCTTGCGCCGCCTCCGGACTCGAGCGTGCGGCAAGAATGGCGATCGCCAAACCAACCAGCGAGGCGATGCCGGAGGATTTCTGGGCATCGACGATGCGCGCGATATGTTTCTGCGTCACGTGCGCGATTTCGTGCGCCAACACGCCGGCCAGTTCCGATTCGTTGCGCGCTGCCGCGATCAGGCCGGTATGCACGCCGATATAACCGCCGGGCAGCGCAAACGCATTGATGCTGGCATCCTGTACCGGAAACAACTCGAACAGGCGCCCCGGCTCCGGTGAAGCTGCCGCGAGACGTTCTCCCAGGTCGTTGAGATATTCGGCCAGCACCGGGTCATCGAGATACTCACCGCTATCGCGGATCTGCCGCATGATTTCACGTCCGACCCGATCTTCATGCGCCTCGCTCAGCGTCATTCGCGAGGCTTCGCCCAGATCGGGCAATTCCAGGGCCTGGGTTGGCAGGCTGATCAGCAGCGAGAGAGACAGCGCAAGAGCGGGGGTAAGTGCATGCGAGCGAAATTTTTGCATCGCGATATGATACTTGGCCTCCCTCTCTGGTTCCCGTGCGCTTATCTTATGTCTCAGTTGCAAGGGAACCTTCATTCCATTCGCTGCTCGCATCTACCCACCCCCACCCACACCATGAATAATTTCACTCATTTTGATGAACAGGGCCGCGCCGTGATGGTTGGCGTCGGCGAAAAAGCCGAGACCCGACGCGTAGCCATCACCACCGGCCGCATCGTCATGCAACCCGAAACGCTGGCATTGATTCGCGATGGCGGCGCCAAAAAGGGCGATGTCCTTGGCGTCGCCCGCCTCGCCGGCATCATGGCATCGAAGCGAACCGCCGACCTGATTCCGCTTTGCCATCCGATCGCGCTGACCAAAGTCACTGTCGATTTCCGCATCGACGAAGCGGCCAATGCGATTGAATGCAGGGCGATGGCCGAAACGGTCGGCCGCACCGGCGTCGAAATGGAAGCCCTCACCGCCACCAGCGTCGCCCTGCTCACCATCTACGACATGTGCAAGGCAGTGGATCGCGGCATGGTCATCGAATCCGTCCGCCTGATCGAAAAACTGGGCGGCAAATCCGGACACTGGAAAGCCTGAATCTGAGAACCCGACATGAACGCAACGATCGAACTGCAAGCCCCCTTTGTACATGACCTCAGCCCGGCGCAACTGCGCGCCCTGCAGGAAGACGGCGCCCGCCAGTGCGGCGTCAGCCAGCCTTTTCATGACACGCTGCGCGACGGCGGCAACGGACCGGAACTCGCCTTGATTCCGGCCGGCACCTTCACCCAGGGCAATCCGGAGGCGAAGCGCGAGTTTGGCGAATTCACGCCACGCCAGGTCAGCATCGAGCAAGCCTTTGGCATCGGCCGCTTCTGCGTCACCGCTGATGAATTCCAACACTATGCCGAAGCCTGCGGCCATGTCTGGCCGGAACATCTGGTGCGCACCGAAGGAAGCCAGCCGGTGACCAATGTCAGCCGCGAAGATGCCAACGCTTACCTGGCCTGGTTATCGGAACAGACTGGCCAAACCTATCGTCTGCCGACCGAAGCGGAATGGGAATACGCCGCCCGCGCCGGCAGCGCGACACGGTATTGCTTTGGCGATGATCTCGGCTGCAGCGAGGCGAATACCGGCTCGTTTCAGATCGTTGGCCGCAGCGTTGCCGGCTGGCGACGTTTTCTGCCGTTTTGCGCACCGATGAATCAAGCCATCGATGTCGGTCTTTATCCGGCCAACCTCTGGGGACTGCACGACATGCACGGCAATGTCTGGGACAGCACGCTCTGGGAAGGCCCGGCGGACCCGAACAGCCCAGGCAAAACCGGTCGCTGGTACGTCACCAAGGGCGGCTCATGGTTTGAATCGGCCTGGCACTCGCGCTCCGCCGCCCGCAAACCGCGCTGGTACGACGAACTCGACGTCAATCTCGGCTTCCGGGTGCTTCGAGAAATCGAATGGACAGCCGATTCGCCCCAGGCAACTTGAGAGCAGTGTTGAAAGAGCGAAAACTCAACTCAGGTAATTGAACAGCGACAGACCGGAAGTGATCGAGTAGGCGCGACTGATCGCCTCCAGCGAGGTTTGCCGGCTTTGCAGTTCGACGATGGCGGCGGCTTTATCGACCTGGGTGAGGTCGCTCAGCATGTTTTCCTCAGCCAGCATCAGCGCCTCGGTACTGGCACGCAGGTCCTTGATCTCGGTCAGCGCGCCGGCCGCCCGATGCTGGATCAAGCCGAGGTCGTAGATCGCAGTGTCGAGCAAGGCGACATAGCCATTGAGGTCGGCCTCTGTAATCACGACACCAGGCGGCTCGACAGGCAGCTTGACGATGGCGTCACCGAGTTCCTGCAACAAATCACTGCCTACGATCCCTGACTTGAATACCTGATCGAGGTTGTCGTTTGCCTGGATATAACGCCCGTTTTCCACTTCAATGTTGCGAACCCCTCCCGGGGTTGGGGTGCCAACGTACGATGAAAGAGGTACAGGTAAGGTGACAAAATCAGTGGCATTGTCATAAGGGATATTTGTAGTTTCAAAACCCGCAAAAATGTAATTTCCAGCCGGATCGCGGGTATTTGCCAAGCTGAGCAGATGATTGAACACCGATTTCAACTGTTCGGCGTGGACGTTGCGTAGTGATGCTGTATGCGAAGGGCTGATCGACGTGAGCAAGCCGCGCGCCTGATTCAAGGCGCTGTTCATTTCCTTGGTCACCACGTTCTGATATTGCAGATCGAGTTCAACCTTGTCCTGATTCGCCGCATATTGGGTGCGCAAAGCAACCCGATTGCCCAACTCCAGCGCCTTCGTCGCACTGACCGGATCATCCTTCGCATTCAGCATGCTCAAGCCGGTGCCAATCTGCTGGTTCAGACGGGCGATGGCGGATTGGTTGCTCTGGATTCCAGGCAAACTGGTATTGAGATAGGTCATTGAGTCGATGCGCATGATGTCCTCTTATCGGTTTATTGCCGCCAAGCCTTGATAAGTCATTTAGTGACTTGCTTAGCGCACAGCACCGAGCAAATCCTCAAACAAGCTGGTAGAGATTTGCATGGCTCTTGCTGCGGCCTGATACGCCTGCTGGAAACGAATCAGATTGGCCGCTTCTTCATCCAGATTAACCCCGGAAATTGCCTGCTGAGCAGCCTTGCTTTGACTCGTCAGCGTCTCGTAGGCAGCCAAGTTGATATCCGCCTCGGAAGCCAGGGTTGCTGTGCGCGATACCAGTTGAGCATAGGCACTAAAAAAGGAAGCCGAACCATTGATGGCCTTGTCAAAGGTTTGCAGTTTAGCCAGGCGGAGTGCGTTGAGATTGTCGCCCGGACTATCAACAGCGGTATTCGAAGCAGCAATCTGATTCGGATCACTGATCAGCGCCTTGATCGATACCGCCGCGCCGTGGGTTGGGCGTACCAGCCAACGGTTGCCCGCCGCCAGCCCACCGCCGGCACCCAACGCCAGTGTGAAGCCCTGCGCCACACCTCCAATGGTGGTCACCGCGCCCAATGCGCCAGTGCTACTGGCTCCATCCGACAAACGTGTCAGCGTGTAATTTGTTCCATCGTAAGACAACTCATAGTCGCTCGCTTGCAGTTGCGAGGAAATGGGGGAGAGCGTCGCGCTGATGGCCTGAGTGCCGATATTGTTAGCATTCGCGGTGGGTTGCGCCGTAAGGGCCGTACTGGCGGTGAAAAAATTACCACCCAAAGTTGGCCCTACAGGTGGCGGCTGCTTATCGAAACCGGCTAAATGCTGCGCATTGAACTGCGCAGAAAATGCCAGCGCCAAACGATTGAGATCCTGCATTGCAGGCTTCAAAACATCATCGCGCACCGCCATCAAGCCACCCAGGGTGCCTCCGCTGACCATCGAAGCATCCAGCGAGATTGAGTAACCGCCGGCAAATTCAAGCGTCGGCACATCGAATTCCGGTGTGCTTGCGTCCTCATCGACGCTCATCCGGGTCACACTGGTACCCACCACCAGCGGCTGGCCATTGGCCACAAAAAGATTGAATGCGCCGTCGCTCTGTTGAATCGGGGTGACGTTGATCAGCTTGTTCAGTTCCGACACCAGTTGATCACGTTGATCGC
>JAIFLB010000085.1 GCA_020049245.1 Betaproteobacteria bacterium
CGCACGAAGCCGGCATCCATGTCGATGGCCTGCTGAAGGATCCGGACACCTATCAATCGTTCGACCCGGTCGAAGTCGGCCGCCGGCACAGTCTGGTGGTCGGCAAGCATTCCGGCGCGCGCGGCATTATCGCCGCCTATGCCGGCATGGGCCTGCAGGTCAGCCCGGCGCAAGCGCGCGAACTACTGCCCGACATCCGCGCCTTCGCCGAACACGCCAAGCGTTCACCCGCCGAGCACGAACTGGTCAACCTGTATCAACGTCGCATCGGCCCGCTGCTGGCGGTTGCGGTGCATTGAGGCGAAGGTGATGGACGCGCTGCGCGTTTCGCTCCTCTCCCCCGCAGGCGGGGGAGAGGAGGATGTTTCCGGCAGAAGTCCGCAGAAGACTAACGAAACTGCCCCCCTCCCCAGCCCTCCCCCGCCTGCGGGAGAGGGGGCCAATACCCCCAGCCTGTTCACGCTGCTGCGCGAAGACGTCGCCTGCGTATTCCAGCGCGACCCCGCCGCACGTTCCCGCTTTGAAGTGCTGACCACCTACCCCGGCGTACACGCGATTCTGTTGCAACGCTTGGCACACCGCTTGTGGCACGCCGGCCTGCGCTACCCGGCGCGTCTGCTGTCCTGGTTCGCCCGCCTGCTGACCAATATCGACATCCATCCTGGCGCCACGCTGGGACGACGCTTCTTCATCGACCACGGCGCCGGCGTGGTGATCGGCGAAACGGCCGAAATCGGCGACGACGTCACGCTGTATCACGGCGTCACGCTGGGCGGCACGACCTGGAACAAGGGCAAGCGGCATCCGACGTTGGGCAACGGTGTCGTCATCGGCGCCGGCGCCAAGATACTCGGCGCGATCACCCTCGGCGACAGCGTGCGGGTCGGCGCCAATTCCGTCGTGGTGAAAGACGTGCCGGCGCATCGCACGGTGGTCGGCATCCCCGGCAAGGTGGTGCTGCGCTCGGATGAGGACGGCCCCGGCACGCTGGGCATAAACCTCGACCACCACCTGATCCCCGACCCGGTCGGCCGCGCCATCGCCTGTCTGATGGAACGCATCGAAGTGCTGGAAAAAGCGCTGCGCGCGCGCGGCGAGACGGTGGCCAGCCAATGCAGCATCTGCGAGGCCGACGATGTCTGTGGCACGCAAGTTGTACATACGATGAAGCGAAAAGCCTGAATGGCTGCCAGGGAGACAAACATGGACTTGCTGCAATTCGACCAGACCGCGCTGTACTTCGACGACCCCTTGCCGGACGGCATCGAGCCGTTGCTGAACGATGCCGCCGCCAGCTACGGCGAGGAGGTCGCGGAAGCGCTGCTGCTGCGCGCCTATTTCCTGGCGCCGGAACAACTCGTCGTGCTGGTCGCGCTTTACCGCTACTACTTCTATCAGCACCGGTTGGATGATGCACTGATCGTCGCCGATCGCACCCTGGCCGTAGCTTCCCGCCGCCTCAATCTGCCGACGAAATGGCAAGACCTGCATCCCGACCACATCGGCCATGCCGTGCTGCGCTCGATGGGTCTGCTGCGCTTCTATCTGATGGTGCTGAAGGCCACCGGCTACATCCACCTGCGCCAGGGTAATGCCACTACCGGCCAGGCCATGCTGGAAAAGCTGATCGAACTCGACAGCCACGACCGTCTCGGCGGCAAGGTGCTGCTGGATGTGCTGGTGGCCGAGGTCGCCGCGCGCATCGAGGAAGCCGCATGAATTTCTTGAACCCCCTCCCCAATGGTGTGCATGCCACACCCTACTCAAAGGAAACATCATGGACGACCTGACCCTGGACGAAGCGCTGGAAGAACTTGAATCCGCCGAAGACTTTCTCGTTTACTTCGGCGTCGTTTTCGACGCCGCCGTGGTGCACGTCAACCGGCTGCATATCCTGCAGCGCTTCCACAATTATCTGGCTCAGGCCGGTGCGCTGCCGGACGCCGAAGCCACCCGGCGCGCGGTCTACACCGAGTTGCTGACGCGCGCCTATCAGGACTTTGTCACCTCCGACGCGCTGACCGAAAAGGTGTTCAAGGTGTTCCACATGCACGAACCGCAAACTTCCTTCGTGCCGCTGTCGTCGATTACCCTGGCGGAGCCTGTTGCGGAGGCCAAATCCGGCGACTGCGGCTGCGGCGGCAAGGGCGTCTGCCACAGTTCCGAGGCTGCCGCGCGGGGTTGAGCATGCACCAACGCTTCGACTTCGGCGTCGCCGTGCGGTTGACGCGCAACGTGCGCAACGACGGCACCTTTCCCGGCATGGATGTCGGCAATCTGCTGATCAAACGCGGCAGCGTCGGGTTTGTGATGAATGTCGGCACCTTCCTGCAGGATCAGATCATCTACACCGTCAACTTCCTCGATCAGGGCCGCGTCGTCGGCTGCCGCGACGAGGAATTGATCTCCGCCGACGAGCCTTGGGTCGAAAGCCGGTTCGAAACCCGCGAGAAAGTCGTCGCGCGGCTGGCGATGTCAATTCGCGGCGAAGTGGTTGTCCCGGCCGGCAGCGAAGGTGAAATCTTCAAGGTGCTGCGCGACCTGCCGGACGGCGTGCAGTACCACGTCCACTTCCCCGGCGGCCATTTCCTGCAGGTGGCAGAAAACCTGCTGGACAGTCCGGAGGAAATCCATGAGCCAACTTGACGAACTGAATCGTAGGTTGGGCACGCTGCGCTTTGCCCAACCTACAAAACAGGAGTTTCCCCTCCATGGCTGAAGCCGCCGTTCTCGCCTACCTGGAGTTGAAAACCTACCTGGAGTTGAAAACTGCGCAAAGCCTGTTCGGCAAATCACCCGTCGAATTAGCGGCGGATGAACGCGCCCGGGTGCGCCAGCAAGCCGATCGCCAGTTCGGCCTCGAAGCACGCGTGCTGGCTGCCCCGGAAGCGCGCGACGCCATGGTGCCGCCAGTCAGCCTGCAAGCCGCCTTTGACGAGATCCGGCAGCGCTATCCGGAAGAAAACGAGTTTTTTGATGACCTGGCGCGCAACGGACTCGACCATGCCAGCTTCATCGCCGCGCTGGAGCGCGAATTGCGTGTTGAAGCGATCCTGGAAAAAGTCGGCACGCGCGCGACGCAAGTCGCGGACATCGACGTCGACCTGTATTACCACTATCACCCGGACCAGTTCCGGCGTCCGGAAACCCGCCGCGCCCGCCACATCCTGGTCACCATCAACCCGGCCATGCCGGACAACACCGCCGAGGCCGCGCGCGCCCGCATCGAAGCCATCGCAGCGCGCCTGAACAAGAGCCTGAAGCGCTTCGACGAACAGGCGCTGAAGCATTCCGAATGCCCGACCGCGATGCAAGGCGGCGTGCTCGGCGATGTACCGCAAGGCCAGCTCTACCCCGAACTCGACGCCGCCCTGTTCAGCATGCAGGCCGGCCAGCTAAGCGGCGTGCTGGAATCGCCGCTGGGCTATCACCTGCTGCTGTGCGAAAGCATCACGCCGGAGCGCATCCTCAGCCTGAATCAAGCCCGAGCGCCAATCCGCGAGATGCTGGAAAAACGCCGCAAACGCATCTGCCAGCAAGCCTGGTTGAAGCAACTGCAATAGCAATGCTCCGCTGCTGCTAGCCGCGCCAGCCAGAACACGCGGCGCTATCTGTATGCGCCAACGGGACGCCGTTAAAAATTGTCGGCTTCGATTTCCAGATAGGCCTTGTTGATGTTGTTGCCCATCTGCTCATCGAAGTTATGCAGTTTTTTCCACTCGACCAGGTCGAGTTTCTGGCGGATTTCACTGTCGGTCAGGCCTTGCTTGACGCCGGCGGTGATGCCGTCATACAGGCTGAGCATGCGTTGATGCATGGCGGCGGCTTGCTCTTTGCTCATCAGCGGGCCGTGGCCGGGGACGATGGTCTTGATCGGCAGGCTTTGGACTTCACCCAGCGTGCGAATCCACTCTTTCAATTTGGCGTCGCGGAAGCTCGGCGTTACCTGATTTACCAGCACATCGCCGGCGAGCAGCACTTGATCGTCAGGCAGCCAGATCATCATGTCGCCGATGGTGTGGGCGGCTTCCGGCACCCAGAACACCATTTTGATGCCGTCCAGGGTCAGCTCGGTGCGGCTGTCTTTCGGGTAGGTGGTGTCGGCCGGGATGACTCTGGTATTGGGGTATTTGCGTTGGTTGATCGATTCCAGGATGCCGATCCAGGTCGGGCCATCTTCCAGCATCAGTTGGCGGCATATCTCGGAGCTGAGGAACTTGGCGCCGGGAAAGGCGGCGTTGCCCAGGGTATGGTCGCCATGATGGTGCGTGTTGATGACGTACTTGATCGGCTTGTCGGTGAGTTTTGCGTAATGCCGCGCCAGCATCGCGCCAATTTCGTCGGACAGGCCGGTATCGATGACGATCGCGCCGGTATCGCCGATCAACAGGATGCTGTTGACCATGTAACCCTGGTTTTTCTTGGTCGGCATTTCCATCGGTCCGAGCAGGGCGTGGATGCGGTCGTTCACCTTGACCACCACGGGCGCTGGAATCTCACTGGCGCGGGCAAGCGAGACGGTGAAAAACAAAGCCATCAAAATTGAAAAAATACGGGTCATCGATAACTCCTTTTTATGGCTGGAGAAAGACTACACATTCAAACTACACCTTCGATTTCAACGCGACCAGATCGTTCTCGGTCAGCCAATTCCATGCGCCCGGCGCGAGGTCGTCCGGCAAAGCAAAACCCCCGATCGCACGCCGATGCAGCGTTTCGACACGATTGCCCGCCGCCGCGATCATGCGTTTGACCTGATGATATTTGCCTTCCTGAATGGTCAGTGCCAAACGCCGTTCGGTCAGCGCTACACACTGACTGGCGCGCAGCGGCAAAGGTTCGTCGTGAAGCTGCACGCCGGCCAGCAAGTGCTCGATCAGGGCGTCGGAAAAATCATGTTTGCAGACCACTTCGTAGGTTTTTCCGATCTGCTTTTTTGGCGAAGTATGGTCATGAATGAAATGGCCGTCATCCGAGAACAGCAGCAGGCCGGTGGTGTCCTGATCAAGCCGGCCGACGCTTTGCACGCCACGCCGCAGCAGGTAGGGCGGCAGCAATGAAAACACGCTGGGATGGTCGCGCGGTTGTTGCGAACACTCGTAGCCGGCCGGTTTGTGCAGCACCAGATGGGCTTGCGCACGGTATTCGAAGCGGATTCCAGTGACGCTGAATTGCAGCGCGACAGGTTCGAATTCCTGCTCCGGATCGGTCACCAGGAGGTCTTTCACCGTGACCTGTTGGCGGCGGATCAATTCCATGCAATCGCGCCGGGTGCCGATGCCCTGCGACTGCAAAATACGGAACAACTGCATGGCGAAGCTTAGAGAGACATCCCGGGCTTGCGGCATTCGCATTTGAAACTGATGCCCTCGCCGGGTTTCGCGCTGCAACTGTAGACCTGCACGCCGGCCTTGCCGCAGATGGTCTGGCATTGCTGTTCGCGGTTGCTGCAGGCATCGACATAGTCAGGCGTCGGCGCTTCACTCGAGCTGAAGGAAATGCAGCCAGCCAGCAGGATGGGTAAAGTCAGGACAAAAATGAAATTGATACGAGCAGGCATGGTCACTCCAGAGTTATTGGGAAAGACTGAAACTGTCATCTTTTGTCCTTGGCTGGAAGGGCATGGATGGACTAGTGCGTCATCAGGTTAACGTTCTTGGCTCGGCAAGGATGACGAAAAGCTGGATCAATATTACGGATAAATTCGGCATCCGGCCTGGCCTCAGCCCGACTCCAAGCATAAGCATTTTGCATAACCAAGCGCTTGCCGTAGCAGGATAATCATCGCTTTTTTGCACCGGGAGCATCCTTATGGCCGAGAACAAACCCACCAACACTGAAACCCAGCTGGCCGCGAAACCGCGCCGTCGCCGCGCCGCGCCAGTCAAACAAACCGCGTTGGGTGTCGCTCCCGTGATTGCGCCAGTCATTACCCAAGAGGGTGCGCCAGTAACTCGTCCCGCGAGAACGAAGGCGGCAAAAGTAGCTACGGAGATTGCAGCCGACATCACTACGGACGTCGAGAAGACACCCAACCCCAAGGCAGCCGCTGAAATCGAGGCGGTCAGCCATGATCCGGTCGCGCTGAAAGTGGCGCATGCGCCGCATGGCAGCAGCGAAGACAGCGATTACGCGGCATTGCCGGCGAGCTATCCGTATCGCACGCGTATCCGCCGTACTGATTACGAAGCGCAGAAAGAAAAGCTGCAGATCGAGTTGCTGAAGGTGCAAAGCTGGGTGCGTGATAGCGGCCAGAAGATTGTGGTGTTGTTCGAAGGTCGCGACGCCGCCGGCAAGGGCGGCACCATCAAACGCTATATGGAACATCTGAATCCGCGCGGCGCGCGGGTTGTCGCGCTGGACAAGCCGTCCGATCGCGAACGCGGCCAGTGGTATTTCCAGCGTTATGTGCAGCATTTGCCAACCGCCGGCGAAATGGTTTTCTTCGATCGCTCCTGGTACAACCGCGCCGGCGTTGAGCGGGTGATGGGTTTCTGTTCACCGCACGAGTATCTCGAATTCATGCGCCAGACACCGCAATTCGAGCGCATGTTGGCGAACAGCGGCGTGCAGTTGTTCAAATACTGGTTCTCGGTCAGCCGCGAAGAGCAGTTGCGCCGCTTTATTTCGCGCCGCGACGATCCGCTGAAGCACTGGAAGCTGTCGCCGATCGACATCAAGTCGCTCGATATGTGGGATGCCTATACCGAGGCCAAGAACGCGATGTTCTTCCACACCGATACGGCGGACGCGCCCTGGGTGGTGATCAAGTCGGATGACAAGAAGCGCGCCCGCTTGAATTGCATGCGCCATTTTCTGCATACCCTGCCCTATCCGGACAAGGATCTGCATGTTGCGCACCAGCCGGATACGCTGCTGGTCGGCTCCGGCGCTCAGGTACTGGCCGGCGAGGAAAACATCCTTACCCGTTTCTGAAGCCCGCGTTCAAATCGCGATCAAGCCGAGCAGTCCCAACACGATCAGGACGATGCCGCCTGTCACTACGTGGCTGTTCGGTTCTTGCAGGTTCTGGCGGATTTCCAGCCGCATCTGGCCGACCTTCATGATCGTGTCCGAGGCGGGTGAAACTTCGATCTGGTAGCTGCCGGCCTGGACTTTTTCAATGAACAGCAGATGTTCCTTGAAGTTCTGAAAGCCTTCCGCCGAACTGCTGGCTTTCAACGTAATCAACAGCGGCTTGGCCGATTCGCCCTGCTTCGACAGCGTGACGTTGTAACGGTCGATTGGCGGTTTGTGGTCGTCGGCTGTCGGGTCGAAGCTGGCATCCAGTTGCAGAATCAGGCCGACCGGGGCCATATCCGGTTGCAGCTGAAACGGTGCTGATCGCCAGATCGTGGTGGCGGCATCAACGCCGGCAACCTTATCCAGCGTCAGCATGGCGGTCTGTTTGCCGGTGTAGAACTTACTGTAAATCCAATAGGCCGGCGCCAGGATCAGGCCGATGATGAGAAAAAGCAGGGCAATTGTTTTCATGGTTCAGTCGGTTTTGAGGAAATCGGTGAGCTGGTTTTTTCCGCCAGCAGGTGAGAGAGAAAGGCGCGCAGTTTGGCCGGTTTTAGCGGTTTGTGCAGCACAGGCAGGCCAACCGCCTGAATTTCCTGAATGGTTTCCGGTGCGGTATCGCCGGTCAACAGCGCGGCCGGAATTTGCGCGCCAAAGGCATCGCGCAAAAGCTGTACCGCTTCAATGCCGGTATGGCCATCCCGCAAGCGGTAATCGCAAATAATCAGATCCGGCGCCCGGCCCAACGCCTGCAACTCGTTGCGCACCTGTTCGGCATCCTCGCCAGCCGCCAAAGCCACGTTCCAGTGATCGAACACCTCGACCATCGCCGCCAGTATGGCTTCGTCATCGTCGATGAAGGCGACCAGCGAGTTTTCCAGCGGCAACATGAAATTCGCAACCGAGGCGGCAACGGGTTGGCTGGGGGCCGCCGCACAGCGTGAGAACTGAAATGAAAAACAGGCGCCGCGTCCAGGCTGTGAGCGAACCAGGACGTGGCTGCCGAGGAGTTGCACCAGACGCGAGACGATGGCCAGACCGAGGCCGAGGCCCTTGTCGCGATGGCGCTCCGGATTCTCCAGCTGAAAATACTCTTCGAATATTCGCGCCTGGTATTCGTGCGGAATGCCTTTGCCGGAATCCCACACTTCAAATCGCAGCTTGTCGCGCCCGATCCGGCGCGCCCCGATCAGCACGCCGCCGCGCTCGGTGTAGCGAAGTGCGTTCGAGATCAGGTTGCCGAGGATGCGCTCGACCAGAATCGGGTCGGAATTCACCCATAAGGAATTGGGCGCAAAGCTGAGGCGAATATCGCGTGCCTGGGCAACCGGTAAAAACTGGTTGGCCAGCTGATGGAATAACACGCTGACCGGAAAGCAGTGCGGCCGGACTTCCACCATGCCGGCATCGAGCTTCGACAGATCCAGCAGCGCATTGAGCAGGCTCTCCATGGCGGTGGCGGAGGCTTCGATGTGGCGCGTCAGCCGTCCCGCCTCGCCATCGGGAACCTCATCCCGCAGGGCCGCGATCAGCAAGGTCAGCGCATGCAGGGGTTGCCGCAAGTCGTGGCTGGCGGCGGCGAGGAAGCGTGATTTGGCCTGCACTGCGGCCTCAGCGGCCAGCTTCTGGCCGAGCAGTTCAGCGGTCGCATCACTCACCTTCAGCTCCAGATTGTGATGGTTTTCTTCCAGCGCTTGCGCCATCTGATTGACGCTGCGTTCGAGCAAGCCAATTTCGCCGTGTGACAATTCCGGCGTGCGTTCCGTCAACTTGCCGCTGGCCAGTTGCGCCACAGTCCGAGTGATGCCAAGCAGTGGCCTGCTGACCCTGCCGGATAAGCGCCACGCCAGCAGCAGCGCGAACAGCATGGCAAACAATGCGGTGCCGGATGCGGCCAGCCCGGCCTGTGCACGCGCCTGCTCGACCGGCGACCGACTCAGGCTGACGACGAGGAAATATTTTTCCTGCGGCACGATCGAGGGATCGAGATAGGGGTCGGATTCGGCGGTAGCGGGCAATTGCACCGGGTGCGCAAAAAACAGCATGGTTTCCTTGCTTGATTGCGGTGTTGGCGGCAACCCGGTCAGCACGGGAAGAGTATGGGCGTGGCCGCTGACCAGCAACCATTGCACGCCATCGGTCACCCCGGCTGCTTCGATGCGGCGGAAACTGCGTTCGTAATCAAGAAAGCGCTTGGCCGGCGGCAGGTTGCCGGAGAACAGATCGAAGGCGATGGTGTCGGCCAGGTGTTTGGCGCTGTCGCGTCCGAGTCGATCCAACGACTGCTCCATCTCACTGGCGCTGCGTTGGGTGAAATAGATCGCCAGCAGTCCGACCGCGAGAAGCAGCGGCAGCAATGCCACTGCCAGAATGCGCAGACGCAAACTCATTGTCTGACTAAAACGGCTCATCGGAATGGGATTGCAGCGATATCGCTGAAGCAGGCGTCAGCCTACTTTCTGCCTTTGTGCAGGCTCATTTTCTGGATCACCAAAACCGCCTCGGTGCGGTTGTTCACTTTCAACAGGCGAAAGATCGAGGCGATGTGGAGTTTCACCGTGCCTTCGGTGACTTGCAACACTTCACCGATCTGGCGATTGCTCTTGCCCTTTGCCATTTCGCGGATGACCTGCATCTGGCGGGCAGTCAGCGCATGGTGGTTGATTTTTGGGCTTTCGTCAGTTTCGGAAGGGTATTCGAGCAAATTGGGCGGCAGATAGACGCCGCCCGCCAGAACCTGTTGCAACGCGGCCAGAATGACTTCGCTTGGCGAGGCTTTGGTGATGTAGCCGAGCGCGCCCGCCGCCAGCAGTTTCTGGATGTCTTCGATCTGCTCGGAAGCGGACAATACGACCACCGGAATGTCCGGGAAGGCGGCGCGGAAACGGATGACGCCATCAAGGCCGGACATGCCGGGCATGAACAGGTCGAGCAACGCGAGGTCGACCTCTTTCAATCGGCTCATCGCGGCAAATGCCGACGGGTAATCGTGCGCTTCAGTCAGGCTGACGCGATGATGAAGTTTGAACAGAACCGGTTTCACCCCCTCGCGGAATAGCGGATGGTCATCGGCCAGCAATATCTTCATGTTTCTCCCGTTTGTAATTTCCTGTTGGTGAGGATTTCAGAGGCCGAGGCGTTGCCAGATGGCTGAAGTCAACCCGGCTTGATTCAGGGTGTAGAAATGCAGCCCGGGGGCGCCGCCGCGCAACAGTTTGTCGCACATGCCGGTAATGAAATCGAGGCCGAATGCCTTGATCGACGCCGTGTCGTCCATATAGCTTTCCATCTTGTTGGTCAGCCAACGTGGCATCTCGGCGCCGCAAGCGGCGGAGAAACGCGACAACTGGCTGAAGTTGGAAATCGGCATGATGCCGGGCACGATCGGCAACGTGACGCCCAATTGGGCGCAGTCATCGACGAAGTTGAAATAGGCATCCGGATTGAAGAAATACTGCGTGATCGCCGCATTCGCGCCGGCGTCCGCCTTGCGCTTGAAATTCGTCAGGTCGTCGCGGTAGTTGCGCGCCTGCGGATGCATTTCCGGATAGGCCGCGATCTCGATCTGAAACCAGTCGCCGGTTTCCTGGCGAATGAAGCTGACCAGCTCATTGGCATAGCGGAACTCGCCCGGCTCTGCCATGCCGGAAGGCAGATCGCCACGCAACGCAACGATATGGCGGATGCCATTGCTGCGGTAGGTTTCCAGAATCTCGCGAATGCTCTCCCGCGTTGACGCGACACAGGACAGATGCGGTGCGGCGGCGAGGCCCGAAGACTGGATTTCCAGCACGGTTTCGAGTGTGCGATCGCGCGTTGAACCGCCGGCGCCAAACGTGACGGAGAAAAACTTCGGATGCAGTTGCGCCAGTTGGGCGCGGGTATCGCGCAGCTTGGCCATGCCCTCGGGCGTTTTTGGCGGGAAAAATTCAAGGCTGAAGGTTCGGTCGGTCATCGCGGTACGAGAAGAAAAGGGTTGACGCATTCTACCCGGGTGTCATGTCAACTCTACGCCAACACGATGCCGAGGCCCTTGCCGATAAACCAGGTGGCCGCGCCGGCGCCGGCGCCAATCAGCAACATGCGCAGGCCGCCAGCGAACGCGTTGAGGCCGGTGAACAGACTCAGCGAAGCGCCAACGCCGAACAGGCTGATGCCGGTCGCAGCCAGGACGCCATAAAAGGCATGGCTGCCGGACAGTAAAAAATACGGCAACACGGGCAAGGAAGCGCCGATCGAGAAGGCAATGAAGGAACTGATCGCCGCACCCCAGGGCGAGCCCAGTTCATCCGGGTTGAGCCCGAGTTCTTCTCGCGCCAGGGTATCCAGCGCCCGGTCCGGATCGGCGATCAACGCCCGCGCCATGCGGCCGGCTTCATCCGCTTCAATGCCCTTGGCTTGGTAGATCAGCGCCAGTTCAGCGGCTTCCTCGCCGGGATACTGATCGAGTTCCTCGCGTTCCAGCGCGATCTGGTATTCATGGAATTCGCGTTGCGAGCGCATCGAAACATATTCGCCCGCCGCCATCGAGAAGGCGCCGGCCAGCAAGCCCGCGATGCCGGACAGCAGGATCATGTCGGCGCCGGCGCCGGCGCCGGCAACCCCGAGAATCAGGCTGGCATTCGAGATCAGACCGTCATTGACGCCGAACACCGCTGCGCGCAGGTTGCCACTGCCGGCATTCTTGTGCTTCTCGCCGCGCATCTGTTCCAGGCTGGTGGGCGTGCCATGCGGCGGCGCAGCGTGATACAGGCTCATGCCGCGCACCTTCATCGCCGCCAGAATGCCTTTCAGCGGCTTGACGCCAAAACGCGGGATCAGCCAGGCGACCAGACGCGCGCGCAGATCGGGCGTGAATTGCGGTGGCGGCATGCCGAGCTTGTCCATCTCCGCCTGCCATAGACGGGCCTGACCTTCAGCGGCCTGCGCCAGTTCAAGAAACAGCACCTGCCGGGTAGAACCGGATTCGGCGTCGGAGACGACGCGATACAGCCAGGCGGAACGTTTTTCTTCTTGCCAGCTGGCCAGTGCCTGGGTTGGATTTGTCTGCATGTGAAATGCCTCTAGGAACGAATACCACGCCGATATTGCACCGCTTCGGCAACCTGGCTGGCGCTGATCGAATCGGCGCCAGCCAGGTCGGCAATGCTGCGCGCCACGCGCAGGATGCGATGGTAGGCGCGGGCGGATAGGTTGAGCCGCGCGATGGCCTGCTTCAGCAGCGTCATCGCGGCGGCGTCGGGAGTGCAGTGCAGGTCGATCTCCTGGCTGCCAAGTTGCGCGTTTGGTTTGCCCTGGCGGGCAATCTGGCGCGCCCGCGCCAGTGCGACGCGTTGCCTGACCACGGCCGAGGTTTCGCCATTGCCGGCGGAAGTCATTTCAGATTCCGGCAGTGCCGCGACTTCAATATGCAGATCGATGCGATCGAGCAATGGGCCGGAAATTCGACCGCGATAACGCGCCACCACTTCCGGAGTGCAGTGGCACTGGCCGCCGGGATGGCCAAGATAGCCACAGGGACACGGATTCATTGCCGCGATGAGCTGAAACCGCGCCGGAAAATCCGCCTGCCGCGCCGCGCGTGAAATCGTGATGCGGCCGGCTTCCATCGGTTCGCGCAAGACTTCCAGCGCCTTCCGGTCGAACTCCGGCAGTTCGTCGAGGAACAAAACGCCGTGTGTCGCCTGGCTGATCTCGCCCGGACGCGGCGGATTACCGCCACCAACCAGCGCGACGCCGGAGGCGGTGTGGTGCGGTGACCGATACGGCCGCGAACGCCAATTCTCGCTGCGAAAGTTGCCGGTGAGCGAAAGCACGGCGGCGGATTCGAGCGCCTCGGCCTGGGTCATCGGCGGCAGAATACCGGGCAGGCGGCTGGCCAGCATCGACTTGCCGGTGCCCGGCGGGCCGCTCATCAGCATCGAGTGGCCGCCGGCGGCGGCGATTTCCAGCGCCCGGCGGGCATGCTGCTGGCCCTTCACATCAGCCAGATCGGCGTATTCCGGTTGCCGGGTTGTTTCACGTGGAACAACGCGCGGTAACAGCGTGCGTCCGGTCAGATGCGCGCAAACCTCAAGCAGCGAATCAGCGGCATACACTTCGGCGCCTTCAGCCAGGGCGGCTTCCTCGGCGCTGGCGCGCGGCAGGATGAAGGCGCGGCCACTGCGGGCGGCGCTCAACATCATCGCCAGCGCGCCACGAATCGGGCGCAATGCGCCGGTCAACGCCAACTCGCCGGCGAACTCGTAATCCTTCAGTTTTTCCGTTGGCAATTGGCCAGAGGCCGCGAGCAGGCCGAGTGCGATCGGCAAATCAAAGCGGCCGGACTCCTTCGGCAGATCGGCCGGCGCCAGGTTGACCGTGATGCGGCGCTGGGGAAAGTCATAGCCGGATTGCAGCAGCGCGGCACGCACCCGGTCACGCGATTCTTTGACCTCCGCCTCGGCCAGGCCAACTAGCGTGAAGGCCGGCAGTCCATTCGCCAGATGCGCTTCGACGATGACTTCCGGCGCATCCATGCCGGCCAGCGCGCGGCTGCTGACGATGGCTAATGACATGTGTTCTCCCTGTGTTTATTGTGGTTTAGCGCGGCTTGGGACTTTGCCGACGCAGGCCTTGCCGCCCGACCCAGTCGCGCGCGAACTGCTGCGCCACCCGGCCGGAGCGGCCACCGCGCTGAATCGCCCATTGCAGCGCTTCAAGACGGGTGGCCTCCGCGCTGGCGCCACCCAGCGCGACGATCCAGCTTTCGACGATGGCCAGATAGGCATCCTGATCGAACGGATAAAAGGTCAGGATGAGGCCGAAGCGGTCTGATAGGGAGATTTTCTCCTCGATGCTCTCGCCAGGTCGAACTTCGCTTCCCAGATGTTTGGTCTCCAGGTTCTCGGTAAAGAACTCCGGCATCAGATGACGCCGGTTCGAGGTGGCGCAGATCAACACATTCGCCGGCAATCCGGAGACCGAGCCATCCAGTGCCGCCTTTAGCGGTTTGTAGGCGGCGTCGCCGGATTCGAAAGAAAGATCGTCTGCGAACAGGATGAAACTGAACGGCTGGTTTTCCAGGCGCGCAGTGATCTCCGGCAGGTCGATAAGATCGTCGCGATCAACTTCCACCAGGCGCAGGCCCTTCTTCGCATAACGCGGCAACAGCGCCTTGATCAGCGACGATTTGCCGCAGCCGCGACTGCCGGTGAGCAAGACGTTGTTGGCTGGCAGGCCTTTGATGAATTGACGCAGGTTGCGATCGAGCGCCGCTTTCTGCTCATCAACCGCGGAAAGCGCTGCCCAGGGCGGGCAATTCAACGTCCTCACCGGCATCAACATGCCCATGCCGGCATGCTTGCGCCACCGACAGGCCCAGGTATCGCGCCAGTCGATACGTGGCGGCGCCGGCGGTAGCCAGGCATCCAGACGCGCCAGCAGATCGTTGCCGCGCGAGATCAACATGGCGAGTTCCGGGTTGATCAGATAGCTGTCGAGGTCTTCGTTGTTGTCATCGATTTGCATGCTGGGCTTTCGCTGGTCTATTCCGGGTCATGCCGACATTCTAAACGTCGCCCCGTCGCGTTACCGACTGTCACGCCTTTGGCGACAACGACACGCTTCCGGCGGCATACTTGCCGCCTGTTCCGGTTATCGACCAATCATGCCAGTCGCCACTCCAAATCCCTCACCCGCGCGCCGTCGTCTGCTTGAAGCAGGAGCGCGTGCAACACCTGCGCGTGAGCGCGTGCTTGATCTTTTATTGCTGGCAACACGCGCATTGAGCCATCAGGAAATCGAAGCCGAAGCGCATGCGCAAGGCCTCGATTTCGACCGGGTGACGCTCTACCGCGTGCTGGACTGGCTGGTTACGCAAAACCTGGCGCACAAGATCGAAGGGCGCGATCGGGTCTGGCGCTTCAATGCGGTCACCGTCACCGAGACCGAGCATGGTCATGCACATTTCCATTGCACCCGTTGCGGCAAGGTGTTTTGCCTGGAGCAGATGCAACCCAGTTTCGCGCTGACGCTGCCGGCGGGATTTCAGTTTGCAAAAGCCGAGTTGACCATTCAAGGGCTGTGTCCGAATTGTTCTGACGAATAGGCTCCATTAATGCAACCAAGTTGCATTAATGGAGCCTCGGCGGCTACTATGCAACTTGATTGCATTTGTTGTTCCTCGACGCGGCGGTTTTCTCATGGTTTTGCTTCACATCTTTCTCGCCACATTGGCTGGCGGCGTGCTGTCCGTGCTGTTGGCGGCGACGCTGGCGCTGACCTGGCTACC
>JAIFLB010000015.1 GCA_020049245.1 Betaproteobacteria bacterium
CCGACGCGGCGCTGCCGCGTCCGCTGGCAGATGAAATCCATGCCGACCGGCATCATCGCGCCGCGCTTTGTTACGAGTCGGTGAGCCGGCCAGGCGGTGAGGCGAGGCCGCCGCGCTGGCAAATCTGGGCCGATGACCTGTTTCTGCATCCGCGCTGGGGGTTTGTTGGCAGCCTGGCGGTGTTCGCGCTGGTGCTGTTCTTTGTGTTCGAGGTCAGCGCCTTTCTCGACAGCCTGACTGTCGCGCGCCTGATCGCCTGGGCTGAACCGTGGCAGCCGACTGATCTTGGCGGCGTGCTTGGCCGCGCCATACTGGATGGTTTTATCGGCCTCGCCGGCATCGTCATTCCGTACATGATTCCGCTGGTGGTGCTGCTGGTGATGCTGGAGGAGACCGGCATCATGCATCGCGTCGCTTTCGTGGTGGATCGCGGCTTCCATCGCCTCGGCCTGCACGGCGGCGTCGCGTTGCCGTTCCTGATGGGACTCGGCTGCAACGTGCCGGCGCTGGCCGCCACCGCCGCTGTCACGCACGGCCGCGACCGCACGGTGGCGGCGTTGCTGATCACCTTTCTGCCGTGTTCGGCGCGTTCGGCAATCCTGCTCGCGCTGGGGGGCAAATACCTGGGCGGCTTTGGCGTCTTCGCGCTGTTCATGCTGGCGCCAATCGTGGTCAGCCTGGTCGGCAAACTGCTCAAGCGGCGCTATCCGGAAACCACGCCGGGGATGATCCAGGAAATTCCCGCCTACGCGGTGCCGACCCTGAAAACCGTGCTCGCCAATACCTGGGAACGCAGCCGCGACATCGTCACCATCGTGCTGCCGCTGCTGGTCGCCGGCAGCATCGTGCTGGCGCTGCTCGGCCATTACGGCGCCGATGCCTGGATCAATTGGGGCCTGACGCCGATCACCGTCTGGTGGCTCGGGCTGCCGGTGGTGCTTGGGGTGCCGATCCTGTTTGGCATCCTGCGCAAGGAGTTGTCGCTGCTGATGGTGTTCCAGGCGCTCGGCACGCAGGAACTGGCCGGCGTCATGGACACCACGCAGATCGTCACCTTCCTGGTTTTCCTGACTTTCTACGTGCCCTGCGTGTCCACCTTCGCGATGATGCTGAAGCTGCTCGGCTGGCGCGAGGCGATGTACTCGGTGCTGTTGTCGATCGGTGTCGCGCTCGCAGTGGCGGCGGCAGTGCGTTGGCCGCTGGAATTGATCGGCTGGCTGGGCGGGTGATTTTTTCGAGAATAGCTGCGGATGCTGCAAAGATAAGCTGACAGCGGCCTGCTGGCCCGGGTATCGTTGGTTTCACTCCGAAGTAGATGTTTGTGGCATCCAATGAATTCAGATCAACAGCGTCCAACTTAGCCGATTTTTTACATGAATGATGCTGCCGGAATCACCTGCCAGGATGAACAGAAAAATCCCTGGTCACACACCCTCCGCATTCTGGTGGTGGATGATGATGAATCGACGCGAGCACTGTTGAAGTCGCTGCTTGATATGTATGGCCACCATGCCGAAATGGTGGAGAGTGGTCCGGATGCACTGAGTTTCTGCCAGCAACAATTGCCTGACCTGGTTTTGTTGGACATCACGATGCCGGTGATGGATGGCATTCAGACCTGCATCGCTTTGCGCCAGGCGCATGGCATCGGGTTGCCGATCATCATGGTGACCGCGGTGAATGATCAGGATTCGATCGATCGTTCATTCGCGGCGGGCGCCTCGGACTATCTGCAAAAACCGCTCAATCTCAGCTTGTTGATGCAGCGCATCCAATTCGTCTTGCAGGCGGGATGGAATCTGACGCAACTACAACGTGCCCAGCAAGACCTGGAACTGCATCGCCAGCATCTGGAAAAGAAGGTGGCGGAACGCACTACCCAGCTGGAGGCGATGAGCAAGGCAAAAAGCACCTTTCTGGCCAACATGAGCCATGAAATTCGCACGCCGATGAACGCCATTCTGGGGTTGTCACATGCGCTGCGCAGTTCGCCAATGTCCGATAAACAACTCGACTGGCTGGGCAAGATGGATACCGCAGCTCAGCATCTGCTGGGCATCATCAATGACGTGCTGGATATCTCGAAGATTGAAGCCGGCAAGATGCAGCTCGATGTGACTGATTTCAGCCTCGAAGATGTCTTGCGAAATGTGTTCGATCTGACCGCTGACAAGGTTCGCAGCAAAGGTCTGGAAATTCACCAGGAGGTCGAGCCCGGCATCCCCACCTGGCTGCATGGCGATGCCCAGCGTTTGAGGCAAATTCTGCTCAACTTCACCAGCAATGCAGCCAAGTTCACCGAACAGGGCGACATTGCGCTCAGTGTCAGGCGGTTACAGAACAACGATTCGACCCTCTCCAGTACAACACCCGCCGCTGAAAGGATTCGTTTGCGCTTCCAGGTGCGGGACACCGGCATCGGCATCGAGTCGGATAGACAAGCCAAACTGTTCGAGGCTTTCGAGCAGGCCGACCTATCCACCACCCGCAAGTATGGCGGTACCGGACTCGGGCTGACGATCAGCAAACATCTGGTCGAGATGATGGGCGGCGAGATCGGCATGGAAAGCCGCGTCGGAGAAGGCAGCCGGTTCTGGTGCGACATTCCTTTCTGCCTGGGCGAGCAGCTTGCTGAAGATATCGCTTCGCAGGCCAGCGGTCCTTCAGCAATTGATGTGTTGCGCGGGCGGCGCAAGCCATGCCGCATCCTGGTGGTGGAAGATAACCCGATCAACCAGGAAGTTGCCGCCATCCTGTTGCAGGACGTCGGAATAGAGGCAGTGCTGGCGGACAATGGTTTGATTGCGTTGAATCTGTGCCGTAAGCAGACCTTCGACGCGATTTTGATGGATGTTCAGATGCCGGTCATGGATGGTTTGCTGGCGACGCGTGAAATACGGAGTTTGCCTGGCTGTCAGCAACTTCCGATTCTGGCGTTAACCGCGAATGTGTTTGCCGACGATGTTGAAAAATGCATAGCTGCCGGGATGAATGACTTTATTGCCAAGCCGGTCAATCCGAAGAAGTTTTACGCTGCATTGGTCAAGTGGTTGCCTGTTTTGCCGGATATCACACTGAACCCTGCCAGGTCGGGCGCGGAACCCGATCTGGGTACTTTGCTGGCGGCAATTCCTGGTCTGGATGTGGCAATAGGTTTGAAAAGTTCGCTTGGCAAGTTGCCAAAGTACCGGCAACTGCTCAGGACTTACGCCCGCATTCACAGCGAAGACCTCACCAGTGCTCGCCGTTTTCTGGAGCAGGGCGAATGGAATAAGGCGGGCCAAATCGTGCATAGTTTGCGAGGTTCTTCAGGCGCGGTAGGCGCCATGGAAGTGTATCGGCTGGCCACTGAACTCGATAAATTGTTGTGCGGCGATGTGTCACCCGCCGCAGCCTTTGGCTTGTACTCTCAGCTGGAAACAACTCAGACAGACCTGATCCACGCGCTGCAGTCGGTGCCTTGATTTTTCTGGAAGGCGCATACATCGTCCCGGTTTAGGTTCGGCTGAAATGACTGAATTACCCCTGCAGCAGCCAAATCAACCGGCGACCGGCGGGGTCGGCAAGGTAATCCGCAGGCAGGCGCCTTGCGCCAGGTTGATTGCTTCCAGGTTGCCGTGCATGTTGTTTTCGACGATGGTCTTCGACATGTACAAGCCGATGCCGGTGCCTTTGCCTTCCGCCTTGGTGGTGAAATAAGGCTCGAAAATCTTGTGCCTGGTGTTCGGGTCAAAGCCGGTACCGTTGTCTTCCACATCAATCCGGACCTGATCCTTGTCTGAACTCGCACGGATGATGATTTTCGGATGGGGTTGCTTCGCCGCCAATACTGCATCACGCGCATTGCCAAGCAGATTCAGGATGACCTGGGAAAACTCGCCCGGTACGCCATACAGCTTGATGTCTGCCGGGCAGTCGATGGCGAGTTCGATGTTGTGGTTCTTGAACATGCCTTCGAGGATCTCGGCTGCGGCTTGAATCGCATGCTGCAGATTGAAGGCTTCCGCATGTTTGCCGGGTTTGAAGAAGTTTCTGAACTCGTCGATGGTCAGCGACATGCGCTGGATCAGTTGCTGTGCCTTGTCCTGCAAGGTACGCATCGATTCGTCAGTCAGCTGGCCGGTGCGGAATTGCATTTGAATGTTCTGCAGCACCAGACTCAACGCGTTCAGCGGTTGTCGCCACTGATGCGCGATGGCGCCGATCATTTCACCCATCGCTGCCAGGCGCGACTGATGGATCAGCAGTTGTTCCTGTTCTTTCCGTTTTGAGACTTCGTCGCGCACGCGCTGATCCAGCGTCCGGTTCAATTCCTCCAGTTCGCGGGTGCGATCGGCCACCAGAGATTCGAGATGCAGCCGGTGTTGGGAGAGTTCGTTATTGCTGGCTTCGACTTCCTCGCGGGCTTCGCGCTCTTTGTTTTCAGCAATACGCCGCTGCTCGACTTCGCTCAGCAAGAGATTGACGAAAGTGCTGTTTTGCACGGCGTGGAGCCCCAACACGAGCAAAACGGCAAGCACCAGCATGATCTGCAGAAAGCGCTCATTGCGATAACCCAGCAGCGGCTCCGTCGATGCCAGCTTGCTCAACTCCCAGGTTCCGCCCGGTAATGGAACGGAAGCCCACATCCAGAGTTTGCCGGCGCGATCGTTGACCCATTGATTGTCGATATGTCGGTAACCGTGGTCAGGCAGTGCACGCAAGCCGTGGACTTCTTTGGCAAGGCGATTTGCATTCTTCTCATCCAGGCGGAAAAGGATGCCGTGGCCGAGCTGGCCCGGGCCGATCAGAACGATGCCTTGCCGGTGCATGATCACATCGTCCATGCGCACGGCGTCGCCGATGCTGCTTTCCAGATCGTAGCGGGCGACGATCACCGCAGTCAGTTCGGCGTTTTCATCCAGAAGCGGGCGTGCGTAATACACCACCGGCTGATTCGGGCTTGAACCCGGCATGTAGTAGACGTTGGAAATGCCGCTCAATGCCTTCCTGAAATAGGGTGTTGCGTCCAGCTTCTTGTGTTTCATATCCGGCTCCGATACCGCGATCGGCAATCCCGCCGGATCGAGCAGGAATACAGCCTCGGCGCCAATCCGGCGGGCGAGCAGGCGGAAGGAAAAATCGTGGTTGGCGCGCGGGTTGAGCTGGGCGTTTTGGGTGACCTGATCGGTAGCCAGTATCTTGAGCAGATCGAGACCGTGCGCATCCAGGCTCTCCAGCCGACTCTTGAGTAATTCCAGGCGCAGGTGGGCCTCATTACGCAGTTCGTTACGGAACGTGTCTTCCTGTTTGATGAAATGTTGCCCGGCAAGCGCCAGCGCGAAGGGAAAGCCGAGCAGCGTCACTGTCAGGTAACCAAGGGCTTGGCGTCTGATGCCGGCTCGTTTCCAGAGCAACAGGATCATCGCGCCCAGAAGCAGAATCTGGATGGCGGCGGCAACAGGATTGCGCAGCAGATTAGCGGCGATCACCGCAAACATCAGAAGTCCCATGCCCAGGCGCAGGTCGCGATGATTGCTGCGTGGGGAGCGTCCGAGCAGCAGGTACAGCAGCGCCGAAACCGTCGCCAGCGCCCATCCCGACGTTTGCAGCTTGACGTTGAGTGAGGCAAGCGCCGGCAGTGCAAGAGGCAGTTGGGCGACCAGGCAACCCACAGCGAACAGCGCGATCTGGCTGCTTTCGCGCAGGTGGGTGGTGTCCTGCGCACTCAGGAAACGGTAAGTGCTGGCTGCCGTGCCGGCCAGGAACAGGGCAAAGCTCATGACGCACAGGGCAATCAGGCCGGGCAATAAAGGCAGGGTGGTGAAATCAGCGCTGAACAAGGCGGGGCCTCAGCTTTGGGGGATTGCAAATGCGCAATTCACTGTATCCACTTGTCGACGATGCTTTGCGTTTGCGGGTCCATGCGTATGCCCAGTTCGCGCATGCGTTTGCGGTTGATGGCGACGATCGAGCGGCGGGCATTCTCGACGCTGATGTCCTTGATCGTCCCGCCCTTGAGCAGCTTGGTCGCCATGAAGCCGGATTGAAATCCCATTTGATAGAAATCCACACTGACGCCGCCGAAGAAACCGTATCCGGTGAACGAGTCATTCAGCGCCAGATCGATCTTCTTGATTTCCTTGATCAGCAGGGGGGCGAGCATCGGCATGGTTTTACGGCGGTTGTTTGCCGGGTCCGGTACCGACATGGTCACCGGGATGTAGGCATCGATGTGTTTGTCCGCGTTGATCTGCCGCGCCGCCTTGAGCATTCCCGGCACGTCTTCGGCGGGGAACAGGACGAGACGGTCCTGAAACTTGGTGCCCTTCAGCTCATCGATGATCTGGTCTTTCAAGATATGGCCGATCGCATCGGTGGAGTAAAGCACGGCAACCTGGTTGACTGATTTCTTCAGCACGATTTCCAGCAGTTCGAACTGTTCGCGCATGAACAGGTACTCGAACACCCCGGTGATATTCGCGGTGGGCGTGCGTTTGTCGAGGAAACGGGCTTTCTGGTTGTAGTCCTCCAGCTTGCGATTCAGCCCGGTAAACACCAGCTTGGTTGCCGGATGATGCAATACTTCTTCGTAAAGCATGGCGAAGGCGGCATCGTCGATGGTGAAGACAAACTTGGGCTTGTTGGCGCGGATATCCTGCTTGATCTGCTCAACCGTTTTCGCCACCTCTTCCTTGTTCTGCACTCGGGTATCGAGGAAATAGCCCTTGGCGGAAAGCCCGGTGAAACCGCCCTGTTTCAGGGCATCCATGGCGGCCTGGAACTGCGGCTGGCCACAGGCGTCGGTGGCGTGATAGCTGGCGACGAGGATGATGTCCTCGGCGTGCGCCGAAGTGGCGAGTCCGAATGGCAGAATCAGGCATAACAGATGGCAAGCGAGCTGGCGGCAGAAGCTGAGTGTATTCATGGCTTGAGCTCCTGGTAGGAGGATGGGGAGGCGGGTTTCAAGCCGCGCTGACTGCTTCGGTCGAGATCGGCAGCATGATCCGTATCCGCGCACCCTGCTCGAGACTGCTGGCGGCCAGATGGCCGTGCATGTTGTTCTCGATGATCATCTTGGTCATGTACAAGCCGATGCCGGTGCCTTTGCCTTCTTCCTTGGTGGTGAAATAAGGCTCGTAGATCTTGTGCATGATGTTTGCGTCGATGCCGGTGCCGTTGTCCTCCACATCAATGCAAACCTGGGCACCCATTGATTTGACGTGAATGCGGATTGTCGGCTGCGGCTGATTCGCCGACAGCACTGCATCGCGCGCATTGCCAAGCAGATTCAGGATGACCTGGGAAAACTCGCCGGGTACGCCATACAGCTGAATATCGGCTGGGCAATCGATACGGAGCTCGATATTGTGGTTCTTGAACATGCCTTCGAGGATATCGGCTGCAGCCTGGATCGCATGCTGCAGATTGAAGGTTTCCGCATGCTTGCCGGGTTGGAAGAAGTTTCTGAACTCGTCGATGGTCTGCGACATGCGCTGGATCAGCTGTTGCGCCTTTTCCTGCATGGTGCGCATCGATTCCTCAGTCAGCTGGCCGGTGCGGTATTGCATATGAATGTTCTGCAACACCAGACTCAGCGCGTTCAGGGGTTGTCGCCACTGGTGCGCGATGGCGCCGATCATCTCGCCCATCGCCGCCAGGCGCGACTGATGGATCAGCAGTTGTTCCTGTTCTTTCCGTTTGGAAATTTCGTCGCGCACGCGCTGGTCCAGGGTGCGGTTGAGTTCATCCAGCGCCTGGGTGCGCTCGGTGACTTTGATTTCCAGATCCAGATTGACGTTTTCCAGTTTTCGCCGATTCTCCGCCAGCGCTTGCACCATCTGATTGAAACTGTGCGACAGGTCGCCGATTTCGTCGTTGCGTTTGATCTCGACGTGGGTATCCAGTTCGCCACTGGCGACGCGGGATGCCGCCTGGCTGATGGTGGCGATCGGCCGGGTCAGCCAGAGCGCGAAAAAGTAGCCGATGGGCAGAATCGCCAGCAAGGTAAACAGCGAGATGTAGGCGATCTGCTGATACATCTCGTTGATGTTCGCCTCGTATTCACTGGTATCGAAGTCAATCCGCATTACGCCCCAACTGACGCCGCTGAAGCGGATCGGGGTGATGTAACGGTAACGCGTGCCGCCTTCCGGGGCGTCGACGATGTCATACGATTCAATATCGTAGTCGGCCGGGTTGATCGGCGCTTCGGTCGTCTTCAGCATTTCCCAGCCGCTGGTCGAAATGCTCAGCGCAGAACCTCGGCGTGGCACGATCAGCACCGACTGGATGCTTTTGTTGTTTTGCAAAACCTGCAGGTTGTGCTCGACGACAAAGCCGAAATCGTCGGTCAGCATGGCATCCGAACTGGCCTGGATGATCGAACGCGAGACTGTGGTGGCTTGCGAATAGAGCACCTTGAGCAGCGAATCACGCTGCAACGGAATGATCAGCAGGCCGTACAGGATGGTCATCGCCAACAGCAGGCTTCCGAACACGCCGAAGACACGGAAGAACATGCGATTTGCCGGCAGCAGCCGGATGGACAGCCAGGGGGGAGTCATTTTTTCCTCGCTTTGCGGTTGGACCATTCCTGATGCTCGCGATGCAACCGCCAATAGGGTTGCAGTTCATGGCGGTCGACCCGTTCCATGTAATCGGTCTTGAACAATTCCAGAATCTGCTTGCCGCGCACGGTAGTGGTCGCCTTCATGGCTGATTTCAATACCCGGTCGCGCAGTTCCTTGTCGGTCCTGGCCGGCATCATGCCGTATGACAGGGACGATGTTTTCCATTCCAGCAGGAGGTGGAGTCGTTGCCGTACCTGGGGATTCAATTCAGTGGCGGCGTGCAGGGCGCTGATGCTGACCAGCGCGGCCTCGGCCTGGCCGAAAAAGACCTTGTGAATGGCCTGGCTGTTGCGCTTCTCTTCGGCGACCAGGAACAGTTCGGCACATGACGCGCCAGCGTGCTGCCGGCACTGGTTTTCCAGAAACACCGAAGACAGGCGGTCGTTGGACAGATGCAGCACTTTCTTGCCGCGCAGATCGTTGAATTGCCGGATGCCGTCACTGGCACGCACGATCAACGCCAGGCCTTCGCCGGTGCCGTGATGCTTGCCGACAAAGCCCGGCGCCAGTTCTTCCGGGGTGAAGGTTTCGGCGATCTCCATGCCCGGGGCCACGATCAGATTGATCTTGCCGCCCATGCTGTCGCGATACAACGCGGCCATATCAGTGTAGGTGTAGGCGGTGGCGTTGATGCCATGCGCCTTGCCGACTTCTTCCGCCCAAAGCTGCAAGGTGATGTGGACATCGGCCAGGTTGGCATCGCGAATACCGGGCAGGTAGAAACCCATGTTCAGCAAGTCGGCGGCGCGGCTGCTCGGCACGTAGAGCGTAAGCAGACAAATCAGGAGGGCGATTGCCGACTTCATCTGCGTCGATCCTTGCGCTCGATCTGGCTGCGCAATCGCTGATATTCCCGCTCCAGTTCAATCACCGGCTGTAGTTCGGTGGGGTAGGCAATATCCAGACGATCGATCTTGAAGATATCAAGCAACTGGCGGCCGCGCGGATAGGTATGCAGGGTGCGCATGATGCGAACCGTGCGCTGGCGCAGGGCGGCATCCACCCGGGTGCTGTAGAAGGCGAAGAACAGGCTGCGCAGTGGAAATTCCGTCAATTTGCGGATGGACTGACCCAGTTGCGGGTTCATCTCGACCGCCACATCGTGGCCGTAACCGTAGACTTGGGCCAGATCGGCCTTGCCGAAAAATACCCGCATCAGGGCCTGGTTGCTGGTGCTGACGCGCTGGATGTCGGAGAAGACTTCACGGCAAGGACGCTGGTGGTGGCGCAGGCAGAGCGTCTCCAGATACAGCTCGCCTGCCTGGTCTTCCTCCAGCAAAACAATGCGCTTGCCGGCGAGATCAGCCAGGTTATTTACGCCGCTTGCCTTGCTGCTGAACAACATCAGATTCCAGCCGCCCTTCATGATCGTCGCATAGCCTTCTGCCAGATCTTCCAGCTTGTACTGGCGAACCAGGGTAATGGCATCTGCGCTGATGCCGTCGATCTTGCCGGCGAGGAAGTCCTGGCGCATCTCGACCGTGTCATCGTAGTGGATGATCTGGACCGGAACCTGAAATTTTTTCGCCAATTCCAGCGCCCAAAGATCGAAGGTGCCGCGCACATCGTCACGACTCCATTCCCGGCGCGCGCCGGCATAAAAGCCCAGTCGAATACTTTCTTCAGCGGCGGCTGAGGAGACAGACTTGGAAGTGGCTGCGTGCGTTGCCGGCAGCAGCAACAGCGTCAATGCAAAAATGAAAGCGATGCGGGTGGGCGCGGTAAACAGACGCTTCATTTCTTTCTCGTCATGCCGGCGCGGCGCAACTCATGGTATTCGCGCAGCAGCGCCCAGTATGGCCGCAAGGCTTCGGCATCGACCGGCTCAAGATAGTCGGTCTTGAACAGTTCCAGGATTTGCCGGCCGCGCGGGGTTTTCATCGTTTCCGTCACCGAGTGCAGGATCAGGTTGCGATAGCTGTCCTGGGTATGCCGGGTCATGATGCCGAACATCAACGCTTTCGCTTTCCAATCAAGCAGCACCTGCAAGTGTTGCCCGACCTGCGGATTCAGTTCATTCGCGGTGCGCAAGGTGGCCAGGCTGACCAGCGCGGCGTCGGCGCGACCGAAAAAGACGTTGTAGACGGAATGGATGTCGCGCTTTTCCTCTTTCACTTGCAGGAAATCACGGCACGCCATGCCGGCCGCTTTGATGCACTGGACTTCCAGGAAGATGTCGGACAGGCGATCGTTGCTCAAGCGGGACAGGCGTTTGTTGCGCAAGTCGGCAAAGTGCTTGATGCCGGAGGTGTTTGACACCAGCAATACGATGCCTTCATCGACGCCCTTGTTGCGACGGGCATAGCCGGATCGAATCTCTTCCGGTGTAAAAACCTCGGCCAGTTCCATGCCCGGGCCGCTGAAGAAGTTCATCTCGGCGCGGTCCAGCGCCTGCCGCATGGCAGCAATGTCGGCGTAGGTCGCGGTGGTGACGATCAGGCCAAGGGGTTTGCCAATTTCTGTCACCCAGATGCCGAGGCTGACTTTCAAGTCGGCCTGATTGGCGTCACGGATGGCAGGCAGATAAAAACCCAGCTTCAACGGCTCTTGCGGGGTCGCGGCGAGGGCCTGCGATGCCTGCAAGCCAGCCAGGAGCAGCAACAGGATCAGGCGCCCGAGATTCATGGCTTGCGTTCCTTGCGCCTGGCCTCGGTTCTCAGTACCCGGTATTCCCGCTCCAGTTGATAAAACGGCTTCAACATGATGGGTTCGGCTCTGATCACACGGTCCGTCTTGAATACATCCAGCATCTGGCGACCACGCGGTTCCAGATGCATGGTTTCAATGGTGCGCAGCGCGAAGCGCTGGAACTCGGGCGAAACCTTGCTGTTGAAGAAGCCAAAAAACTGGGTTTCAAAACTCAGCTTTTCCACCAGTTCGCCCGCCTTCCGCAGTTGCGGATTGAGTTCGATGGCGGTTTCGTAGCCGTGTTGATTGACCAGGGAAAAGTCGACCTGCTTGAACAACAGTCGCGACACCGCTTGATGGTTGTTTGGTACCGCGACAAAGGTGACGGGTACGGCTGCGCACTCCTTGCCGGTACGCTGTAGACACAGCGTTTCCAGATAGGTGGAGGAGACATCGTCGTCCTCCAGCCTGGCAATGGTTTTGCCTGCCAGTTGCGAGATACCGCCGCCGCCCGGGCGGCCGAACAGAAGCAGTGAGGCGCTGGTGGGCAGCTTGGCGGTGAAGCCCGAGGCCAATTCCTCTACTTTGAAATGGCGCACGAAGGTCATCGCGTCGGCAATCACCAGGTTGATCTGGCCGGTGTCGAAGTCATGCCGCAGCACATCGACGTCGGAATAGAAGCGGACTGTGGAAGGCACCTGGAATTTGCGCACCAATTCCTCATTCCAGACTTCGAGCGAGGCACGCACATCGGAGCGATTCAGATCGCGCGCAATCTTCATGTACATGCCCAGGCGTGCCGTTTCGGCGGTTGGTGCGGCCCAGGCCGGCTGCAGCGTGCCGCCCAACAGGGATACACCCAGAAGTAACGTGCACAACTGCAGGCGTAGTTGCCAGCGAAGTCCGCTTTTCATCGTGCGCTCCGTTTGCCCGCAGCGACCGGCAGCAAGGCTTCGTATTCCGACAGCAACTCATAGAAGGGGCGCAGTTCATCGCTGCCAACCAGTTCGAGCCGGTCGAGTTTGAATATCTCCAGTACCTGCCGGCCGCGCACATCCTGGTGCATGTTGGGTATCCGCTGCAGGCTGTGCTTGCGCATTTTCGGGTTGATCCTGCTGTTGAAGAGTCCGTAGTAACTGCTCTTGATCGGGAACCGGGTCAGTTCCATCGCTACCCGGCCGACCTGCGGGTTCAGTTCACGCGCGGTTTCGAAACCATTACGCTTGCTCAGCACCACATCGGCTTTGCCAAACACCAGGCGCAGGATCAACTGGTTGCTGTTGGCCACTGTTTCGATGCCGCTGAACACTTTTGCACAGGGGCGTTGGAAGTGGCGCAAACACAGGGTTTCCAGATAAACCTCGGACAATTCATC
>JAIFLB010000057.1 GCA_020049245.1 Betaproteobacteria bacterium
CAATTCGGACTGATTCAGGCGAAAAGCTTCACGAATCAAACGTTTGACACGGTTTCGTGCTACCGCTGTAGCAAGAATTTTCTTTGGCACAATCATGCCCAACCGAGCGTAATCAAGGCCATTTGGCGCGGCCAGAAAATCAATACCAGTGATGGCCCGCACACAGCGGAAACGAAAAACGGATGAAAACTCATCCGTTTTGCGCATTTTTTTCTCTCGCCCGAAAGTTTTGGCCAAACTATGGACTATGGGCAGCGAGCCCGAATCTGGCATCAAATCACGGATTCAAACAGCCAGACGTTTGCGGCCTTTGGCGCGACGAGCATTGATGACGGCACGGCCGCCAACAGTCTTCATGCGCGCACGAAAGCCATGTGTACGCTTACGGCGAACTACGGAAGGTTGATAGGTGCGTTTCATTTCAGGTGCCCCAATAGATTGGAATTGACTTAAAAAAGCAGCGAATTAGACCGCTAGCCCACTGTTTTGTCAATCATTTCCGGCTCCAACCTTGGCGGTGATAGAATTGCCGACCTTCCCCCATCTGTCCGCTGCCACGCTGCTCATGCACGATTTCTGGAGCCACTGCATCGCCCACTTCGAGCGGACGTTAAACGCACAGCAGCTTAATACCTGGATCAAGCCGCTTTTAGTCGAGGTGAATCAAGATCAGATACTGATCAGCGCACCGAACCGTTTTGTCGCGCAATGGGTACGTGAAAAATTTTTACACGATATTGAACAACTATCGCGGGATTTCTTTACTTCTCAGCCGAAGATCGAGTTGCTGATTTCGGAAACACGTGCTCAAGCTGCAACCCAACAACCCATAACCCAATCCGATCAAGCTGACCAGGCCAGTCCTGCTGCTCTCCTTAAAAGGAACCAAGCGGTTCCCCTTCCTGAGTTGGAAGTCATCAAACCGAGAGAAGTCAGGAACAACACCACGAAGAATGAAAAGCCGACTCCGCTTGATGAAAGCCGTCTGAATCCATTGTTCAACTTTGATTCATTTGTCCCCGGCAAGGCAAACGACCTGGCTCGCGCTGCAGCGCTCCAGGTCGCGGACAATCCTGGTGCCGGCTACAACCCGTTGTTTGTCTATGGCGGCGTCGGCCTGGGTAAAACGCATCTGGTGCAAGCCATTGGCAACCACATGCTCCAACTCGACCCGAAAGCGCGTATCCGCTACATCCATGCCGATCGTTACGTGTCTGATGTAGTTCGCGCCGTGCGAACTAACTCCTACGACGATTTCAAACGCCGTTACGACACCCTGGATCTCTTGTTGATTGACGACATCCAGTTTTTCTCCGGCAAGGAAGGTACCCAACAGCAATTTTTCTATACCTTCAATACCCTGATCGAAGAACACAAACAGGTCATCATCACGAGCGATACCTTTCCGAGCTGGAACCACCAGAACTGGAGATGCGAGTTGCCATTCTGCTAGACAAAGCTCGCATCGATAAAGCCGATCTGGATGAAGGCACCGCTTTTTTCATTGCCAAGCAGATCCGCTCCAACGTGCGGGAACTTGAAGGTGCGTTGAAACGGGTGATTGCCTATTCCCGCTTCAGTAAGCTGCCAATTTCCGTGGAACTGGCGAAGGAAGCGTTGAAAGACCTGCTGGCGGTTCAGAATCGGCAAATATCGATCGAAAACATCCAGAAAACAGTGGCCGACTATTTCAAGATCAAAGTGGCTGACATGTATTCCAAGAAACGTACGCGTATCGTCGCCAGACCGCGTCAGATGGCCATGTACCTGGCGCGGGAGTTGACCAATCTTTCCTATCCGGAAATAGGCCTTTCGTTTGGAGGTCGCGATCACACGACCGTACTACATGCCTGCGCCAAGATAGAAGAACTGAAGGCCAGCGATCAGACCCTGAGAAAAGATTACAACTTATTGATTCAGGTACTTACAGGATGAAACTGAAATTTCGCATATACATATGGCTTGGAGATAACTCTGTGGACAGGGGCTGTCTCGTTTGGGGATAACCCCACTCAAGTGTTATCAGAAAAAACTTATCCACAATTTTCATATATGCCATACACAACTTGTCCTGCCTCTTTTTCCACAGCTTAAATCAATGATTTTGATAGAATTTATTGGCTTATCCCAATAGACCCTCGTTACCTATTACTACTATCAGGAATTTATATAAATGCTTGTACTTAAATCTTCCAAGGACGCCTTGCTCAAACCCCTGCAAGCAGTGGCCGGGGTGGTGGAACGCAAGCACACGCTGCCTATCCTCTCCAATGTATTGCTGGAAGTTGTCGGTGGACGGGTTGCCTTCATTGCTACTGACCTTGAATTGCAAATCACCACCTGGATGGAAGATCAGGGAGCAGCAGATGCAGCCTTTACCGTCTCAGCACGCAAGTTGCTGGATATCAGCCGTTCATTGCTAGACGTGGAAACTATTTCCCTGGACCTGAACAATGACCAACTGAAAGTGCAATCCGGGCGCAGCCGCTTTAATCTGCAAACCTTACCGGCACGCGATTTTCCAAAACTTCAGATTCCGGAAGGGCAGGGGCTCAACTTCACTCTGCCTCAAGGTTTGATTAAACAACTCTTATCGCGTGTGCAATACGCGATGGCAGTGCAGGACATTCGCTATTACCTGAATGGCATGCTGTTTTCAGTGCAAGGCAAACGCCTCACTGTGGCGGCTACCGACGGCCACCGGTTGGCGGTTGACGGGACTGATATGGAAGAAGAAGTCGAACAGGGTGTTGATGTCATCCTGCCGCGCAAGACTGTGCTTGAACTGGGCAAACTGTTGAACGATAGCGATGATCCGGTGCATATCCAGGTGAATCAGAATCAGGTTGTATTCAGACGTCCTGACTTTGAATTACGCAGCAAAGTCGTTGATGGAAAATTCCCCGATTGGCAACGCGTGGTTCCCGTTGGCCACGACAAGCGTTTTGCCATCCAGCGCCAGCGTTTATCGCAATCGCTGAACCGGGCAGCCATTCTGACCAATGACAAATATCGTGGTGTACGCATCGCCTTGACGCCAGAAAGTCTTCGTATTGCCTGCAGCAATAACGAGCAGGAAGAAGCGCAGGAAGAGCTTGATATCGATTACCAGGGCGAACCGCTGGATATTGGTTTCAACATTCAATACTTGCAGGATGTCCTGAACAACATCGATTCGGAGTCTGTTTTGTGTTCCTTTGGCGATCCCACCAGCTCTCTTTTGATCACCGTGCCGGGAGAAGAAAACTTCCGCTATGTGGTGATGCCGATGCGTATTTAAGCTGCTGTTTTGCCTGAAGCAATTCAGTGCCAGTCTTAAATCAATAAAGTTTAAAAGCAGTGGCAGTTCAGCAATGAGTTTTCCGCCAAGCGACTCCAGGCGGCGCGGAAAACTCGCTCAATCTACAGAAAAGGTTTCACGTGGAACATCCAAGCGGTAACGGCGGCTACGACGAGGACAGCATTCAGCAACTGGAAGGTCTGGAGGCGGTGCGCAAACGGCCTGGCATGTACATCGGCGACACCTCTGACGGTTCCGGCCTGCATCACATGGTGTTCGAAGTATTGGACAACGCCATTGACGAAGCGCTGGCCGGCTATTGCGATGACATCAAGGTGATCATCCATCCGGACAACTCCATTTCCGTGTCAGACAACGGTCGCGGCATTCCGGTTGGCGTCAAGCTGGACGACAAGCACGAGCCGAAGCGTTCAGCCGCCGAGATTGTCATGGTCGTGCTGCATGCCGGCGGCAAGTTCAATCAGAACAGCTACAAGGTGTCCGGCGGTCTGCACGGTGTTGGCGTGTCTTGCGTTAATGCTTTGTCGAAGTGGTTGCGTCTGACGATCCACCGTGATGGCAAGAAGCACTTTATGGAATTCCATCGTGGTGCACCGATCAACCGGCTGATCGAAGTCCACAACGGCATCGAAGTATCGCCGCTGAAAGTGGTTGGTGACAGTGTTCGGCGAGGAACAGAAATCCACTTTTCAGCGGATGAGGAAATCTTCGGCAACGTCATCGATTTCCACTACGACGTGTTGTCCAAGCGGATCCGCGAACTCTCGTTCCTGAACAACGGCGTCAAGATCGAACTGATCGATGAACGCGATGGACGCACTGAGAACTTCGCCTTCTCCGGCGGCGTAAAAGGTTTCGTCGAATACATCAATCGCGCAAAAACCGTGCTGCATCCCAACGTGTTCTACGCCACGGGCGAATCCAAAGTCGGCGACAGCGGCGTCATGATCAGCAGCGAAGTTGCCATGCAGTGGAACAGCGGTTACCAGGAACAGGTGCTCTGCTTCACCAACAATATCCCCCAATCCGATGGCGGTACCCACCTGACCGGCTTGCGCGCCGCGATGACGCGGGTGATCAACAAGTACATCGAGGAACACGAGATCGCCAAGAAGGCGAAAGTCGAAATCACCGGCGACGACATGCGCGAAGGCCTCGCCTGCGTGCTGTCGGTGAAGATGCCCGACCCGAAATTCGGCTCGCAGACCAAGATGAAACTGGTTTCCTCCGAAGCGCGTCCGGCGGTGGAAGAAACCGTCTCGCAAAAAAGATCGTCGAAGCAGCGCGAGCCCGCGAAGCCGCCCGCAAGGCGCGCGACATGACCCGCCGCAAGGGCGTGCTCGATTCCGCCGGCCTGCCTGGCAAGCTGGCCGATTGCCAGGAAAAGGATCCCGCTCTGTGCGAGCTTTACCTGGTCGAGGGTGATTCCGCCGGCGGTTCTGCCAAGCAGGGCCGTGACCGCAAGTTCCAGGCAATCCTGCCGCTGAAAGGCAAGATCCTCAACGTCGAAAAAGCACGTTTCGACAAGATGTTGTCGTCGCAGGAAGTCGTCACGTTGATCACCGCGCTCGGCACCGGCATCGGCACCGGTCTCGGCAAGGACGACTACAACCCGGCCAATCTCAGGTACCACCGCATCATCATCATGACCGACGCGGACGTCGACGGCTCGCACATCCGAACGTTGTTGCTCACCTTCTTCTATCGGCAAATGCCGGAGCTGGTCGAACGCGGCCACATCTACATTGCCCAGCCGCCGCTGTACAAGGTCAAGCAAGGCAAGCGCGAGACCTACCTGAAGGACGATTACGAATTCAAGCAATACCTGCTGCGCGAGGCGCTCAACGGCGCCGAACTGATCCCCGCAGCCGGTGCCGAAGCGCTGAGCAAGGAAACCTTCGAACGCATCGCGCGTGAATTCCTGCTCGCCGATGCCATGATCGAACGCCTGGCGCGGCGCATCGACCCGGACGTGCTTTACAGCCTGCTGAAGATTTCCACCATCAGTCTGAACACCGAAGCCGATGCTCAGGCAGCGGCGCAACAATTGACCAGCCAACTCGCCAAGCTCGGTCCGGTCAAGATCAACCCGCTTCAATACGAAGGCGATCTCGGCTGGCGTCTGGAAATCATCCGTAGCAAGCATGGCATCGGTCACACCAGTTACCTCGACTACAACTTCGTCGAAGGCGGTGATTACGACCAACTGCGCCGCACTGCAGAAATCCTGGTCGGCCTGCTACTGCCCGGCGCCGAAATCCGTCGCGGCGAAGCTCGCGCGCCGGCTTACGACTTCAAGCAAGCGCTCGACTGGCTGCTCAACGAGGTCAAGAAAAACCTCGGTGTGCAGCGCTACAAAGGTCTTGGCGAAATGAACCCGGAACAACTCTGGGAAACCACGATGGACCCGCAAGTTCGCCGCCTGCTGCGTGTGCAGATCGAAGACGCCATCGCCGCCGACGGTATCTTCACCACGCTGATGGGTGAAGAAGTGGAACCGAGACGGCA
>JAIFLB010000090.1:0-1417 GCA_020049245.1 Betaproteobacteria bacterium
GCATGAAGTCGATGCGGCATATTCTGGAAGATCGTCAGCTTGCTGCGCATAATCTGAATCAGATTCTGGACGACGAAGCGAATTTCTGACGAATTTCTGTCCTAACCCGCTGAGCTAACCCATCAACAGCACTGGTCGATCAGGCGCTTTCGTCCTTCAAATCACGTGCCAACAGCGCCGCTACCGCTTCACGCGGCGGGGTTTCCTGACTCAATATCTGCGCCACCGCCTCGGTGATCGGCATATCGATGCCCAATTCCCGCGCCAGACGCGCCACTTCGAGCGCAGTCGTGGCGCCTTCGGCAACATGGCCCAGCTCGCGCAACGCGCCTTCCAGGCTTTCTCCCGCCGCCAGCCGCAGGCCCAGTTGTCGATTGCGGGACAAATCACCGGTACAGGTCAGAATCAGATCGCCCATGCCGGACAAGCCCATGAAGGTCTCCGGCCGGCCGCCCAGTTTCAGGCCCAGGCGGGTCAGTTCGGCCAAGCCGCGCGTCAGCAAGGCGGCGCGGGCGTTGTAGCCAAAACCGAGACCGTCGGAAATCCCCGCTGCGATTGCGATGACGTTCTTCACCGCACCGCCCAATTCGACGCCGATGACATCATTGCTGGCATACAGGCGCATTTTGGCATCGTGCAGTTCGCGCGCCACCCGGCGCGCAAAGTCGGCATCCAGGCTCGCCACGGTCAACGCTGCAGGCAAACCACTGGCGACTTCGTGGGCAAAGCTGGGGCCGGACAGAACCGCGGCCGCTGGATGTGCGGGCCACGCTTCGGCCAACACCGCATGCGGCAGTTTCTGGCTGCCGGTCTCCAGTCCCTTGCACAACCAGACCAGCGGAACATCCCGCCGCAATCAGCAGATCCGCGCCGATCAGCGCCGCTTCCAGATCAGCCGCTATGCCAATACTGGCGGGCAGAATGTGACCGGGGAAGTAACGCTGGTTTTCCCGATCTTGCTGCATGCTTTGCGCATGCTCGGCCGAACGGGTCCACAAAACGACCGACGCATGCGAGGCCAGACGTATTGCCAGGGCAGTGCCCCAGGCGCCGGCGCCTAGTATCGAAATACGCATGGAAAAAGAACCATGGCTGCGCTTTGCGGCGCCAGAAAGGCTTAGTTGGGCTGGCCAGAAGCCTGCTGGGCTTGTTGCTGCTGCATGTAAAGCACTTCGAAGTTCACCGGTTGCAACATCAGCGGCGGGAAGCCGGCTTTCAGAACCGCATCGGACACCGCTTCACGGGCGTAGGGAAACAGGATGTTCGGGCAACCGATCGACAGCGCCGGTTCCATCGCTTCCTGCGGCAGATTCTGGATGCGGAAGATGCCAGCCTGTTGCAACTCAACCAGGAACGCGGCCTTGTCATTGATCTTGGCGTTGATGGTCAAGGTCAGGATGGTCTGGTAAATACCATT
>JAIFLB010000090.1:1426-30685 GCA_020049245.1 Betaproteobacteria bacterium
AGAAAAATGGCCGGCGCGTTAGGCACTTCGACAGACAGATCCTTGACGTAGATTTTTTCGATATTGAAGCTGGGTACGGCTGGTTGCTGGGGTTGTTGATCAGTCATTTCAGAGTCCGGTGAGTAAAAAGTGCGGCATTATAGCCAATGTGCTTTCCAGTAACCCGCGTGCTGTCTGGGATTATCCGAAGCGTGCCAGCCAGGCTTGCAGTTGTTGCGCTGGCAACGCGCCGGCAACCCGATCCACTTCCTGACCATGCTTGAACAAGGCTAACGTGGGAATGCTACGAATTGAGTAGCGTCCAGCCAATTGTTGTTCGGCTTCGGTATTGACCTTGGCAAATCGGACGCGACCGACATATTGACCAGCCATCTGGCTGTAGGTCGGCGCAAATTGCTTGCAGGGGCCGCACCAGGGCGCCCAGAAATCAACCAGCACAGGCAATTCGTTGCGCGCGACGAATTTGTCGAAGTTCGCTGCGGTCAAGTCGATTGGGTGCGAGGGCAGTACCTCGGCGCCACACTTGCCGCACTTCGGTTGTTGTTGCAGACGTTCGGCGGGGACGCGATTGACCGCGCCGCAGTGGGGGCAAACCAGTTCCATGATGGACTCCAGAAAGTATTTTGTTGGAACCAGATGGCGCCTCGCCGGCCGAAAATCAAGGCTTCCGTACCCCGGAAGGGGAACGGAAAAGTGGCTCACGCCGCCAGCAACGGCTCCAGTTCACCGCCGGCATCAAGTGCCGACAGATCATCGAAACCACCCACGTGGCGGTCGCCAATATAAATTTGCGGCACGGTACGACGACCGGTGATCTGCATCATTTCCTGCATCAGGGCAGGGTCGAGATCAACGCGAATCTTTTCGATCTGGCTGACGCCCTTCTTGATCAACAGACGCTCGGCCATCGAGCAGTAGGGACACACAGCAGTGCAATACATCTTGACGGGGGGCATGACGTTTCCTTATTTGCGTTCGCGCGGCAAGCCGGCCTGTTCCCAGGCGATCATGCCGCCGGCGAGGTTGTACATCTTTTCGAATCCGGCCTTTTTCATCGTGCCGCAAGCGCTACCGGAACGGTTGCCGCTGCGGCAAACAACAACAATCGGCTTGTCCTTGTATTTTTCCAGTTCGGTCAGGCGCGTTTTCAACTGGCCAAGCGGAATATGCTTGGCTTTGCCGATATGGCCATCCGCCCATTCCGATTGCTCGCGAACATCCAGCACCAGCGCATCTTCATGATTGAACAAGAGCACAGCTTCCTGCGGCCCGACCTGATTGATGCCGGAGATTTTGCCGAACAGACTGCCGCCGCCCAACAACATGAAACCGGAGATGGCAATCAGCAGGATTAGCCAGATGTTTTGAATGATGAAGTCCATGAATACCCTGTAGCAGTTTGCAAAAGGCGGTGAGTTTACCTTTTACTTGCTGCAGGCGTTGCCGCCAGACTGGAAACCCATCCGTTTCAGCAGGAATTCCGGCGGGCAGAAACCGGTGAAGCCGGATTGCAGCAGGTTGAAGCCGATGAAAGCGGTGAACCAGAGCCAGGACAGGCTGCTCAGGTCGATCTGACTGGTGAAATGGGCCAGGGCGAGGGACAGCAGAATCATGCTGCCAGCGAGAATTCGCATGATGCGTTCGATAGTCATGAATAACTCCTTTTAGTTGGATGCGGCTTTACGCTGCCACAGGTAATACATCAGCGGGATGACCACCAGAGTGAGGGCGGTGGAGGCGAAAGTACCAAAAATCAGCGATACCGCGAGGCCGCCGAATACCGGATCGGTAATCATGATCGCGGAACCCAGGATGATTGCCAACGCAGTGAGCAGAATCGGGCGGAAACGCACCGCGCCGGCTTCGATCACCGCCCGCTCGAGTTCGAAACCCTGCTTGCGGTAATCGAGGATGAAGTCGATCAGCAACAGCGAGTTGCGCACCACGATGCCGGCCAGCGCGATGACGCCGATCATCGATGTCGCAGTAAACGCCTGGCTGGTCGCCCAGTGGCCGGGGAAGACGCCGACCAGCGTCAGCGGAATCGCCCCCATGACGATAACCGGCAAGCCGAACGACTTGTAATAGCCGACCAGCATCAGGTAGATCAGGATCAAGGCGACGATGAACGCCGACCCAAGGTCGCGGAACACATCCAGCGTCAGACGCATTTCGCCGCCCCAGAGCAGGGTGTTTTCCACCACGTCCTTCGGACTCGCCTGGGTGAAGCCGAGGTTGCCGGTGGTAAAGGTGGTGCCATTCGCCAGTTTCTTGCCGTCGAGCATTTCGTCCAGCGCCAGCACCGCATAAACCGGGCTCGATTTCAGCAACTCGCCGCCGACCATCACCATCGGATGCTGGTCGCGATCGTAAATCGGCTTCTCCAGCGGGACGCGTTTAACACTGGCGATGGCCGACAGCGGCACCTGCATGCCATGCGGATTGGTCAAGCGCAGATTCATCAACGTCTCCGGATTGGCGCGCAACTCACGCGGCAGGCGAACCAGGATGTCGATCGGCTCGCGTGCACTTTCCACATGCAGGATGCCGACTTTGAAACCATTCACGTAATCGCGCAGGGTCTTGGCCACCAGGCCGGCCGGAATGCCGGCGAGCATCGCCTTCTCATTGTCGACAAAGACGCGGAAGGTTTCCGAATCGGCGGTGACCGAATTGTCCACGTTGACCATGCCATAGATCTGCTCGAACGCCCGATTCACTTCGGGTGCAGCACCGCGCAGCAGGTCGTAATCCGGGCCGTACAACTCGGCCAGAATCTGTGCCTGTACCGGCGGTCCGGGCGGCGTCTCATACAATTTGATGCGTGCGCTCGGGAATTGTTGACGCACGGCCTTCAGCGACTCATCAAGCTGGATAGCGATGTCATGTGAAGAATCACTGCGATGATGTTTATCGACAAAATTGACTCGAAGCTGCGCCATATTGCTGCCACGCTTGATCATATCGCCGCGCACCAACGCCGCGAAATCGATCGGCGCGGTGATGCCGAGGAAGGTCTGATAGTCGGTCACATGCGGATGCTTGCCGACCACCGCGCCGACTTCGCGCGCCACCTGATCAGTCGCCGCCAACGCAGTGCCCGCCGGCATGTCGACCTGCAACAACATGGTGTTGGTGTTGTCGTTGGGCAGCATTTTCAATTCCACGCCAAACATCGACAGCGGTCCATTCAGACCTGACGGGCGAATAAATTGCCAGGCCGGCATCAACATCGCGCCTGCGAGCAGGAAGAACACCACCACGAAGGTGATATTGCGCTTGGCGCCGGAACGGATCAGCGGCGTCAGCACTGCCATATAGGCGCGTTGCAGCGCATCCGGCGGTTGCGAGCACGGCTCTTCCAGGCAAGGTGTGCGTTCCATTTCCTCACGCGCCGCCTTCCGCGCCAGCCACAGGTTGGCTGCCCACGGCACGACCATGTAGGCGATGACAATGGAGGCGATCATCGCCACCGGCACGTTGAACGGAATCGGCAGCATGAATGGCCCCATCATGCCGGTGACGAAGGCCATCGGGATGAACGCCAGAATCACCGCGATGGTGGCGATATTGGTCGGATTGCCGATTTCATTGGTGGCAATCACCAGGGTCTCGGCAAATGGCCGTTTCGAACCATGATGCAGGTGGCGGTGAATGTTCTCGATCACCACGATCGCTGCATCGACCAGCAAACCCAGCGACAGAATCAGCGCGAACAAGGTGATCCGGTTGATGGTCTGGCCAAACGCCAGGCCGACCGCCAGCACGACAAACAGGATCAGCGGCACGGTCATGGTGACGATGCCCGCCTCACGCCAACCAAGAAAGATCACCAGGATCAGCACCACCGACGCGATCGCGATACCCAGGTGCATCACCAGTTCATTCACTGCCGCGTCGGCTTTGGCGCCGTCGTTGCGGGTGACGGCAACCTCGATACCGGCGGGGATCGCCTGCAGTTTGAGTTCTTCCAGCTTGGCCAGCACCGCATCCGCGACGACCACCGCATTGGTACCGGCTTTTTTGGCGATGGCCAGGGTTACGGCGGGGTTTTCTCCCTCCATTTTGACTTCGCTGGCCGGGCCAAACGCAAACCGCGAGGCCTCTTCGATTTCTTCTCCGCCTTCTTCAATCCGGGCAACATCCTTCAGATAAATCGGACCGCCAGCCGGTGAAGCGCCTATGACAATCTTGCCGATCCGATCGGCCGAGCACAGAAAGCACGCCAGACGCAGCGGCACGCTCTGGTTATCCTGAATCAGCTCACCCAGCGGCGCGGCCACATTGGTCGCGCTCATCATCTGCTGGATGCGATCCAGCGTGATGCCGGAGGCTTCCAGACGTTGAGGATCAATCCAGACCGACAATGCCTGCGGGCGGCCGCCCACGATCTGGGTAAACGACACACCCTGGACATTGCGTAAATGCTCCAGCAAGCGTTGCCCGACCTGGCGCAGGCGGAAGTCGTCATAGGTCTTGGACGTCAGCGTCAACGTCATGATCGGCACATCGTCGACATTGATCGGCTTGATGATCGGTTCCATCGCGCCGGGGGGGATGCGATCCCAGTTCTGCATCAACTGGTTGTACATCTTGACCAGGCTGTCTTCCTGGTTCTCGCCGACCTTGAACTGCACGGTGACCAGGCCGAAATCGTTGGTCGCATAACCAAACGTGTGATCAACACCGGACTGCGCGTTCATGATCGCTTCCAGCGGTTTCACCACCAGATTCTGGATCTCGGTGGCTGTCGCGCCCGGCTTGGCGACGATGATGTTGGCCGCCGGCACGACGATCTGCGGGTTGTATTCACGCGGCGTCACCACCAGCGCCAGCAGGCCGGTCAGTGTCACCGCCAGAATGAACAGCGCGGTCAGCTTGGAAGTCAGAAAACCCCTGGCGAGCTTGCCCGCGAGGTTCATCGGTGTATCGGTATCGTGCGCGCTCATGGTCTGTTATCCCTTGACATCACTTAACCGGAGACCTTGTCGCCGTTGTTCACTGCCTGCGCATTGCCGGTGACCACGCGTTCGCCCGGATTCAGCCCGGACAGCACTTCGACTGCGGTACCGCGCCACATTCTGCGCATCGACCACGAAGACGCCGGTGATGCCAGCGCGCTCCAGCACGGCTTCAACCGGCAATGCCAGAATGTTGCGTGCCCCAGTCGGGAACAACACGCGCGCGAAAGCGCCACTCTTCAGCGCCGGCGCAGCGACATCCAGCTTGATCGTGTAAGTGTGGGTCATTGGATCGGCCGCCGGCGACAGGCTGGCCACCTTGCCAGCCACCGCTTTCTCCTGCCCATCGATTTCCACCATCACGGTCTGGCCGATGCGGATGTCTTGGTACAAGGCTTCTGATACAGCCGTCTGAACTTGCAGGCGGGCCTGGTTTTCCACCATCAGGACCGGATGGCCGGGCGCGGCGATATCGCCCTGGTTGGCCAGTTTCCGGGTCACCACGCCATTGATCGGCGAAGTCACCGTGGCATAGCGCATCTGTCCCTGCGCCGTGCCAAGACCGGCCTTGGCCTGCGCCGAGCGCGACACGGCCATGTCGTAGTTGAGCTTCATCTTCTCGAATTGCTGGCGGCTAACGACTTCATCCTTGTAAAGATTCTCGAAACGCTCGAAATCCGCCTTCGCATCTTTCATCGCGTCATCCGCCTGCCGCAAGCCAAGCCGGGCTTGTTCGACTGCGCCTTCAATATCGAGCGGATCAATCGAGAATAAACGCTGCCCGGTTTTCACCGCCTGGCCTTCGACCACCGCGATGTCCTTGATGTAGCCCATCAGGCGCGAGGCCACGCGCACCGACTCCAGCGCCACGACGCTGCCGGTGGTCGCCGTGGTGGCGGTCACTTCTGCCGGCTGAATCTGGCTGATCTGCGCCTGCACGCTGCGTTGAGCAGCCTGCGCGGTTTTGGCCGACTCGGGTTCGGAACAGCCCACGATTGACAACGACAAGGCAATGACCAGCGGGGCAACGAGGAATTGATTGAGAGCGACTTTGGACATGTCGGGCTCCTTTTAAAGAGAATCAGCGGTGAGCACGCCAACCGAGCGCTTCAATTCAGCGCGATTGACAGCGAGTTCATAACGGGCGGAGACCAGATCGGCATTGGCTTTGTCGAGTTGCGCCTGGGCGCCCAGCAATTCGATCAACGTCGCCATGCTGTTTTCGTAGCGCTTCTTGACCAGCCGCTGGGCTTCCAACGCCTGCTCGACGCCGGCCTCGCGGGCAACGATTTTTTCTTCTGCTTCCAAGGCCTTGCGGCGGGCATCGGTGACCTGATAGCCGATTCCCTCTTCCGCCTGGCGCAATTTCGCGACCAACTCGGCGCGCTGTGCGGCAGCCCGATCGATATTGGCATTGTTGATGCCGCCATCGAATGCCGACCAGGAGAGCACACCGGCGACGGTATAGGATGAGGCATCCAGACCGAGGTTTTCATCATTCCAGTCTTGCCGCAGCATCACATTGAATTGCGGCTTCTTGCCAGCACGCGCAGCGCTAACCTGTGCGCCGGCGCCTTCGACCTGATTCCGCAACGCGCGTAAGCCAGCATGTTCATTCAACGCCTGGGCACGCAGATCAGCCGGGCTACCGGCAAGCATCTCGGGTGTTACCGGGGCGCCGACATCGAGCGGTTCATCCAGCGATTTGCCCATCAACAAAGCCAATTGATTCAGCGCGGCGGCTTCGGCGTTCTTCGCTTCGACACCCTTGACCTTGACGTCTTCCAGATTGACCTTGGCCGACAACACATCGCTTTTCACCGCCATGCCCTGCTTGTGCAGCTTGTCGCTGATGCGGACGTATTCCTCGGCAGCAACCCGGGCTTCTGCGGCCAGCTTGATGTAGGCGCGCGCGGTATGCACACCCTGATAGGCCATCAACACATGCTTGGCGAGTTGCTGCCTGGCCACCTCGTCACCCGACTGCGCCGCCCGCACATAAGCTTTGGCGGTATCGACATAACTTTGCACCATGCCGCCGTTGTAGACCGGCACCAGCAATTCGATGCGGGTGTTGAAATTGTTGACGGCGTCGGGGTGATTTAGATCGTGGGGGGCAATAGCCAGAACACCTGGGCCAGGTACAAATTCCCCCGCCCCAAAATCCCCGAAGGTGGCATTTCGCTGCCCCAGCTTCATGCCGAACGCATTCAAAGCATCATTGCTGCGGGTTGCGGTCAGCGACAGATTGACACGTGGCATCTTGTTGCCTTGCGCCTGCCTGACTGCTGCCTCGGCCTGTTCGATCTGTGCCCGGCTAATCGACAACTCAGGGTTTTGTGCCAGCGCGATGGCGACGCACTGCTTGTATTCCAGTTTTTCCGCCGTTGCGGCGGAACTGGCTAAAACAACAACCGCTGCCAGCATTAGCTGGCCTAAAAACAGACTTTTCATGGCAACGCTCCAGGTGGACGCTGATCCCGCGTTCAGACTGGAAGCGCGAGATATATTAGACTCGTCTAATATACACGATCAGTTATTTTTATAAAACCATAAATTAGTTTTGTGGCTACTTCGCGAAGCCGCAGAAGACATCTCGCATCATGCTGATCAATTGCAAAGTACGCGTATCGCCGACCCGGTAGTAGACCCGGTTGGCATCCTTGCGCGTGCGGAGAACGCCCTTGTCGCGCAGAATGGCCAGATGTTGTGAAATATTGCTCTGCGACGTTCCCACGTTCTCAACGATGTCCTGCACGCTCACTTCTTTGTCACCCAGCACACACAATATCTTGAGACGCAATGGATGCGACATTGCCTTGAGCGCGCGCGAGGCTTGCTCAATGTGCTCGTCCTTATCGATCAGATCGGTAAACTCGGAAACCAACGCAGGCTCCGAACTGGCAAATTTTGGTAATGGCATAGTGGTCACGACAGTGTTGTATAAATACTCGAAAACTTACATGCATAGCCTTACTTGGCTGAACAGTATATCCGCTAAAGTATTCAAATATACTAAAATACCGCGCCAAAAAAAGACCCTCAAATACGATAAAATCAGCTCATGCCAATCGCCGCCAAACCCGTTCTTCTTCTCATCCTAGATGGTTTTGGCTGCCGCATTGCCGACGCCAACAATGCCATCACTTGTGCCGCAAAGCCGAATTTCGATCAGCTCTGGCATGACTATCCGCATACCCTGATCCAGGCTTCGGAAGCCGCCGTAGGTTTGCCGGCCGGTCAGATGGGCAATTCTGAAGTCGGGCACCTCAACATTGGCGCTGGGCGGGTGGTTTATCAGGAATACTCGCGTATCGATCGCGCCATCCGAAACGGCCATTTCGCCGGCAATCTGGCGCTGAATGAAGTCATCAACACGCTGCAGGACAATGGCGGCGCGATGCACATATTTGGCCTGCTGTCTGACGGTGGCGTGCATAGCCATGAAAATCACATCCATGCCCTGCTCGATCTGGCCCTACAACGCGGGCTGAAGAAAATTTACGTACACGCCTTCCTGGATGGTCGCGACACTCCGCCGAGGAGCGCAGAGGCATACATTCGCTGCCTGCAGGACAAGATGGACGGCTTGCGTGGCGGTCGCATCGCCAGCATCGTCGGCCGCTATTACGCCATGGACCGGGACAAGCGCTGGGACCGGGTCAAGGTCGCGTTTGATCTGCTGACCTTGGGGCGTGCCGAATTCCAGGCCCCCAGCGCCGGACTTGGCCTTGAAATGGCTTACGCGCGCGGCGAAAACGACGAATTCGTGAAACCGACCGCAATCGTTGAACGCGGCGGTGACCCGGTTCGCATGCAGGACGGCGATGCCATCGTCTTCATGAACTTCCGTTCCGACCGCGCGCGCGAAATCACCAAGGCTTTCATCACCCCCGGATTCAACGAATTCGAGCGGGAATATGTGCCCAAGCTTTCCAACTATTGCACCTTGACTGGCTACAGCGAAGAGTTCGATGTTCCGGTCGCTTTCCCGCCCGAACGCGTGCGGAACGGATTTGGCGAATACATCGCCAACCTGGGCATGCGCCAGCTACGCATCGCAGAGACTGAAAAATATCCGCACGTCACCTATTTCTTTAACGGCGGCGAGGAAACCGTTTATCCGGGTGAAGATCGGATCATGGTGAAGTCACCCAACGTGGCGACCTATGACCTCAAGCCCGAAATGAATGCTTATGAGTTGACCGACAAACTGGTTGAAGCGATCGAACTGCGCAAATACGACGCCATCATCTGCAACTACGCGAACTGCGACATGGTCGGCCATACCGGCATGCTGGATGCGGCGGTGAAAGCAGTAGAAGCCGTTGATACCTGTCTCGGCCGGGCGGTAAAAGCCATGCAAGGCATTGGCGGAGAAGTGTTGATCACCGCCGACCATGGCAATGCGGAAACCATGCTCGACACCATCACCAACCAGCCGCATACCGCGCATACCACCAACCTGGTGCCCTTCCTGTACATCGGCCGCTCAGCCCGCATGAAACACAGCGGCGCGCTGGAAGACATTGCGCCGACCATGCTCAAGCTGATGGGATTGCCGCAGCCAATGGAGATGACGGGGCATCCCCTCGTCGATTTCGAATAATCGCTGTGCGCATTCTTGCCGTCCTGCTGGGTCTGTTTTGCCTGGCCTTCCCGGTTCAAGCTGAACCGGATACCGGCAAGAAAGAAGAATTGAATGATCTGCGCTCGCGCATCAAAGCCCTGCAGGAAGAACTGGAACAAACCAACGAAGACAAGTCCGAAGTCACCGACGCACTGAAACACTCCGAGCGTCGGATTTCTGACGTCAATCGGGGTTTGCGCGATCTGGATTTACGCCAGCGCAAATTGTCTCGCACCCTTAAACAACTCGCTGCCGACACTCAAACCACTGAAGCCGAAATTGCTGATCAGCAAACGCATCTCGCCGAACTGCTACGCAAGCATTATCACCAGGGCGGCGGCGATGCCTTGAAGCTGATGCTGAATGGTGAAAACCCGGGCGAAGTGGCGCGCAATATCGAGTACTACGGCTACATCGGCCGCGCCCGCGCTGATCTCATCCGGCAACACCGAGCCTCGCTGCAAAATCTGCAAACCTTGCAGGAACAAACCCGCAATCAAAATAGCGACCTGCTCAAGGTCAAGCAAGAACGTGTCACGCAGAAGAAAACTCTGGAGATTGAAAAGGGCTCCCGGCAGCAGGTTCTGTACAAATTGTCAGCTCAGATTCGCCAGCAGCGGAAACAGATCGACACCCTGGTGCGCGATGAAAAGCGTTTGACACAACTGATCGAAAAACTCGCCCGTCTGGCCGCAGCGGCAACCGCCAAACCGGCAAAACCCAAACCCCAGCCGAAGCCCACGCTCAAACCAGGCGAAGTCGTCACCAAAGTCGCCGATGCCAGCGTCGCAGGAATAAGTTTTGCGCGCCTGAAAGGCAAACTGGCGTTGCCGGTGGCCGGAGAAATCATCCGCAAATTCGGTCAAAGCCGGGAAGGTGGAGGCCCTGCTTGGAAAGGGCTCTTTATTCGAGCCCGACAAGGTATTGAAGTCCGCTCTGTCGGCAGCGGCGAAGTGGCATTTGCGGATTGGCTGCGCGGTTTTGGCAACCTGCTGATCATCGACCACGGCAACGGTTATCTCAGCCTGTACAGCAATAATGAAAGCTTGTATAAGCAGCCCGGAGACCCTGTCCGTGCAGGCGATGTAGTGGCCACAGTAGGCGCCACCGGCGGTCAGGATGAACCTGGGCTTTATTTCGAATTGCGCCGACAGGGCAAGCCATTTGACCCATTATCCTGGGTTAAATGAACCGCGAGCCCGAAACAATTCAATGAGATGCTGAAATTCTTTTAGTTATTTTTAGTCAGAACTCCGTTCGCTCAATCAAGATCAAGAGGCACCATGTCAGGCAAGCTTAAACAATTCAGTCTGATCGGCATCGGCATCGTTTTCGGCGCCGCGCTGACACTCAACTATCCGGCCATCGCCGACCGCGAACCGGAAGCCTTGCCGATCGAGGATCTGCGCGCGTTCAGCGAAATCTTCGGCAAGATCAAGAGCGACTATGTCGAGCCGGTCGAAGACAAGAAACTGATCACTGAAGCCATCAACGGCATGTTGACGGGACTTGACCCGCATTCCTCCTATCTGGATGACGAGGCTTTCAAGGAACTGCAGGTTGGCACCCAGGGCGAATTCGGTGGCCTCGGCATCGAAGTCGGCATGGAAGATGGCTTCGTCAAGGTCGTCTCCCCCATCGAAGACACCCCGGCATTCAAGGCAGGTGTGAAAAGCGGCGACCTGGTCATCAAGCTGGATGACACCCCGGTCAAGGGCATGACGCTGAACGATGCCGTCAAGAAGATGCGCGGCAAGCCCGGCACTGACATCATTCTCACCATCGTGCGCAAAGGCGAAGGCAAACCGCTGACGCTGACGCTGACTCGCGCCGTGATCAAGATCAAGAGCGTCAAGTACAAGCTGGTAGAACCCAATTATGGCTACGTTCGCATTACCCAGTTCCAGGAGCATTCCGGCGAAAACCTGGTCAGCGCTTTGAAAGACCTGCAAACCCAGAACAAGGGCGAAGCGCTGAGTGGTTTGGTGCTTGATTTGCGCAATGACCCGGGTGGCCTGCTCAACACCGCCGTTTCGGTTTCCGGCGCATTCCTTAAACCCAACGATCTGGTGGTCTACACCGATGGCCGTACCGAAGACGCCAAAATGCGCCTGACCAACTCGCGTGAAAATTACCTGCGCCCCGGCGAAAGCGACTACCTGAAAAACCTGCCGATATGGACCAAGAAGGTGCCGATGGTCGTTCTGGTCAATGGCGGCTCCGCCTCGGCATCGGAAATCGTCGCCGGTGCGTTGCAGGATCACAAACGCGCAGTCGTTCTCGGCACGCAGACCTTCGGCAAAGGCTCGGTGCAAACCATCCTGCCGCTCAACAACGGTACCGCCATCAAGCTCACCACGGCACGTTACTTCACCCCGAACGGGCGCAGCATTCAAGCCAAAGGCATTACGCCGGACATCATTGTCGAAGATGCCACCATTTCAAGTACCGACGGACCGAAAATGGAAGTGCGTGAGGCCGATCTGGAAAAGCACCTGAGCAATGATCAGGAAAACCCGATCAAGACTGAAGCCAAGCCGAAAGACGATAAAGCCAAGGATGAGAAGGCCAAGGACGACAAGTCCGCCAGCGACAAACCCCATGGCAAGCCGAAGCTTGAACCCGGCGAGATCGTCAGCAAGAGCGACTACCAGTTCAACCAGGCGCTAACCTTGCTCAAAGGTTTGTCTCTGCTGCAAAGCCGGAAAGAGTAGGAGCCACGGAATGTCGGCCGCTTGCGACATTCAAAAGCGTCGTGAAATTGTCTTCCACCCGCTGCCTCCGGGCCAGATTCAGCTCGCTCTGGATCTGCTCGGACAGTTACCCGGCCTCAAGACCAGCGCGCTTGGCCCGCTCAGCCTTCAAATCGAATATTGCATTGCCGATCATTGTCTGGAGGACATCGAAACGTTGCTCTGGACACAAGGCCTGCATCTTGAAGGCAGCCTGCTGATCCGAATCAAACGCAACCTGGCGTATTACTGCGAACGGGTGCAACGCGAAAACCTGGGCAAGCCGGCGCCACGCACAAAAAACTACCCGGCGCACATCGAAGCCTGGACCAAACGACCGCATGGCGATCACGACGAAACACCTGCGGAATGGCGACGCTACAAGTAAAGCGCGCCCAGCATTCCCAGCAATGAACGACGATCAACTGCTGCGCTATTCGCGCCACATCCTGCTCGACCAGATCGGCATCGTCGGACAGGAAAAACTGCTTGCCGCGCACGCCCTGATCATCGGTGCCGGTGGACTCGGCAGCCCGGTTGCGTTGTATCTGGCAGCGGCCGGCGTCGGCCATATCACCCTGGCGGACGATGACACGGTCGAACTGACCAACCTGCAACGCCAGATCGCCCACGACATGCACAGTCTCGGCGTCAACAAGGCGGATTCGGCCGTCCGGCGCATGCATGAAATGAATCCGGACATCCAGATCAACGCCCTCAAACTGCGCTTGCAAGGCGACGCACTCGACGCGGCGGTCGCCGAAGCCGACGTCGTTCTCGATTGCAGCGACAACTTCCCGACCCGGCATGCGGTCAACCGGGCTTGCGTGCGCCACCGCAAGCCGTTGGTGTCCGGCGCCGCCGTGCGCTTCGATGGCCAGATCAGCGTATTCGACCTGCGCGACGAGGCCGCCCCATGCTATGCCTGTCTGTTCCCGGAACACGCACAGGACGCCGAGATGCGTTGTGCCGAATTCGGCGTATTCGCACCGCTGGTCGGCGTGGTTGGCTCGATCCAGGCGGTCGAAGCGTTGAAACTGCTGATCGGAACCGGTGAAAGCCTATCCGGCCGACTCTTGCTGCATGACGCTTTAAGCGCCGATTGGCGGACCTTGCGACTGAAGAAAGACACGGGCTGCGAGGTCTGCGGTCAGGCTAGCTGAGCTTAGCTATTTGAAGCGCAGGCAGCGGTAACCGGTTCAGTCGCCAAGAAGCATTCAGTGCAGCGATTGCCGTCGATGAACATCTCGACGTCATATTCATCCACCGCTTGCCGCAACAGATGCTCGAAACGCACCGTATCGGCGACGTCGGCATAAGTCTCCATCCACAAACGCGCTTCATCGCGTTTCTTCAGCAAACGGCCACTGACGCCTGAACGACAGGACAGGCGCGACATCATGCTGCGGATGGCGGTTTCAGTATCGGAATCCGCCTGATTGACCCGATACCAGACGAAATAACTGTGCAAATCAGGCTACCGGATAGGGCAATGCCCGGAACACCAGCGGCGCACCATCGCGTGCTTTCAAGTGGACATCGCCGGCATCAACACAACTGTTATGCACCACCGCCAGTACATCGTAACCACCGCCCGGCGCCGGTGCGGCATTGGCGATGTGGCCAGCGGCTTGATCCGGCAGTTCCGAGCTGAACAACTCGTCACCGGCGGCGGTCTCGGCATCGATATGTGCCAGGAACAGGCGCCGTTTTACCTTGCCCAGATACTGACTGCGCGCGACGATTTCCTGGCCGGGGTAGCAGCCCTTGTTGAAGCTGACGCCGCCGAGCAATTCCATGTTCGCCATCTGCGGCACGAAATGATCCTGCGTTTGCGGTAACACCATTGGCACGCCGCTTTGCACCATCAGCCAATCCCAGGCTGGCGCGCCAACTGGCTGGCAGCGGGCAGCCAGTTGCTGCCAGATCGCCGGCGCCGCTTCAGGCTGCACAAAAACATCAAAACGTTGGTCGCCCAAGCGCAGGACAAAGGTCTGCTCGCCATGCGCCATGCCCATCAGGCCGCCTGGCAGTTCGTAGCCTAAAGCCTCAGTCAACGCCTGGCTGGCATCCGGGCCATTCACTCCGAGGCGCACCCATTCGCCGCTGGCATCGCGCGCTTTCACCTTGCTGCGCAGAATGAACATCGACAAACGCTTCTGAATCGGTTCGCGCAACGCCGATGGCAACATGACGAGGATGTCCTCGGCGCGCTTCATCACCAGAAAATTGGCCAGCATGCGGCCCTTGGCGGAGAGATAGCCGGCAAACACTGCAGCCTGATCGGTCAAACCGCGCAGATCGTTGGTGATCTGGCCATGCAGAAAGGTTTGCGCTTCTTCTCCGGCCAAACCAATCAAACCAAATTGGGAAAGGTCGGCGACAACCGTGCGCTCGGCGGCGGCGGCAAGCTCAGCTTGCGGATCGCCAAAATCAGTCACAGTGGCATCGGCAAGCGCGGCCCCCTGACTCGTCAGGAATTCGGTCCAGGTCGTCATCGGTCATCCTAGAAAATAAGTGCTTTGGGCAAATGCGCCCGCAAGCGGGGAATTCAAGCCTGAATCAGCAGGGTTCTTGTGCGGCCGCTCAAATCAGGTTGAGCAGGCTGGTTTGCTGCAGCCGCTCGATGTGCAAGGTATGCAGGCGGCGACTGTCGGCGCGGAGCACATGGAAGCGGAAAGCACCGATTTCGATGCTCTCGCCGCGCTTCGGCACACGCCCAAAGGCATGCGTCACCAGACCGCCCACAGTATCGAACTCGTCATCGGCGAAGCTGGCGCCAAGTGCCTGATTCAGATCGCCAATCTCGGTCTGCGCCTTGACCCGCCAGGCCAGGCCATGTTGGTCATCGCCATCTTCAATCAGGATATTGTCTTCATCCTCGTCGTAATCGTATTCATCCTCGATGTCGCCGACGATCTGCTCCAGCACATCCTCGATGGTGACCAGGCCGGCGACGCCACCATATTCATCGACGACGATGGCGATGTGATTGCGCGAGGCGCGGAATTCCTTCAACAGCACATTGAGCCGCTTCGACTCCGGAATGAACACCGCCGGCCGCAACTGGTCGCGTAGATTCAGGTCTTCTTCGGTGAAAGAACGCAACAGATCCTTGGCCAACAGGATGCCGATGACGTTGTCGCGCTCGCCATCGACGGCCGGAAACCGGGAATGCGCGGTTTCGATGACATAGGGCAGGATTTTGTCGCGCGGGTCGTTGATGTCGACCACATCCATTTGCGCGCGCGGGATCATGATTTCGCGCACCTGCATTTCCGATACTTGCATGACGCCTTCGATCATCGCCAGCGCATCGGCATCGAGCAGGTTGTTTTCGTAAGCCGCGTGCAGGAGTTCGAGCAACTCCTCGCGGTTGTCCGGCTCGCGTGAGAGCCAGGAAGTCAGACGTTCGAGAAAACTGGGTCGGGGTAAGTGGCTATCGTCCATGCGTCTAAAAATCAACTGCCGGGAGGTTCATAAGGGTCGGGATACCCCAGTCGCCGCATGATAAAGGTTTCAATCGATTCCATGATGACAGCTTCGGTATCCGTCTCATGATCATAGCCTTGCAAATGCAACATGCCATGTATCGTCAGATGCGCGAAATGGGCATCCAGGCTGATGCCCTGCTCCGCCGCCTCGCGCGCCACGACTGGCGCGCAGATCACGATGTCGCCGGACAAGCGGCCATTGGCTTCCGATAGGCCATAGGCGAAGGTCAGCACGTTGGTGGCGTAGTCCTTGCCACGAAAGTCGCGGTTGAGCGTGCGGCCTTCCGCCTCATCGACGACGCGCAATGCCACCTCGGCATCCAGCATCAGCGCAGCTTTCGCCCAGCGTCGAAAACTCGAACGGCGCGGGCGTTTGGACTTCTTGACCGCGAACTGAAGATTCAGATCAAGCTTTGGATCGGACATAGAACGCGTCATAAGCATCGACGATGCGGGCGACCAGCGGATGCCGCACGACATCGTCATTGCGGAATTCGGTGAAAGCGATGCCGCGCACTTCCTGCAACACTTCACGCGCCTCGATCAAGCCGCATTTCTGGCCGCGTTGCAGATCGATCTGGGTGACATCACCGGTGACCACCGCGCGCGAACCAAAACCAATCCGGGTGAGAAACATCTTCATCTGTTCCGGCGTCGTGTTCTGCGCTTCATCCAGGATGATGAAGGCATGATTCAACGTGCGGCCCCGCATGAACGCCAAGGGCGCGATCTCGATGATCTGGCGTTCAAACGCGCGTGTCGCCTTGTCAAAGCCCATCAGGTCATACAGCGCGTCGTAGAGCGGGCGCAGATAGGGGTCGACCTTCTGCACCAGATCGCCGGGCAGGAACCCCAGCCGCTCGCCGGCTTCCACCGCTGGCCGCACCAGCACGATGCGCTTGACCAGATCGCGTTCCAGCGCATCCACCGCGCCGGCTACCGCGAGGAAAGTCTTGCCGGTGCCGGCCGGGCCGATGCCGAAAGTGATATCGAATTCCTGCATCTGGCGGATGTAATGATTCTGCCGCTCGGTGCGGCCATGCAGGCCGGTTCGCCGCGTCATCAAAACCGGCATTTCGCTTTCCTGGCTCGCCAGCGCCGGCTTGTGCGCCGCTTCCACCAGCGCTAGTTGAATCTCTTCGATATCCAGCGGCTTGCGCGCGCGCTGATAAAAATCCTGCAGCAGTTTGACCGCCTGCCGCGCTTTCTCGCCATCGACCTGAAACACCTCGCCGCGCCGCGCGATCGTCACATTCAGGGCGGTTTCAATCTGGCGCAGGTTTTCGTCCAGCACACCACATAAATTGGCCAGACGGGCGTTATCGACGGGGACGAAGGAGACCAGTTCCATCAGGCTGAGATAACGACCTCACCGCGCAGGCTGTGCGGCATGGCCTGCGTGATGCGGATATCCACCATCTGGCCAATCAAACGCGTCGGCCCGGCAAAATTGACGATGCGGTTATTGTCAGTGCGGCCGGCCAGTTCATTGGCATCTTTCTTGGACGGCTTTTCGACCAGCACTTTCTGCACGCTGCCGACCATGCTTGCGCTGATCGCCGCACCCAGCTCGTTAAGCCGTGCCTGCAGGCGATACAGACGCTGCAACTTCACTTCCTGCGGCGTGTCGTCAACCATGCGCGCGCTGTAGATAAAGCTGAACGAGAAATCGAAGCCGACATCGTCGATCAACTTCATCGTGGCCTCGAAATCGTCTTCCGTCTCGCCCGGGAAACCGACAATGAAATCGCTCGCCAAACAGATATCCGGCTTCACCGCTTTCAGTTTGCGCACGATGGATTTGTATTCCAGCGCCGAATAACCCCGCTTCATCGCCGCCAGCACCCTGTCGGAGCCGGACTGCACCGGCAGATGCAGATGCGACAATTCACGCGGATGCGACGTGGTGTAGCGCATCCGCTCGATACCGGGAATTTCGGATACCAATTCCAGCAACAGCGCGAAATCGGCAATTTCACCGTCATGCATGGCACCACGATAGGCATTGACGTTCTGTCCCAGCAACGAGACTTCCTTCACACCCTGCGCCGCCAGACCTGCAACTTCGGTCAGCACATCATCCAGCGGCCGCGAGACTTCCTCGCCACGCGTGTATGGCACAACGCAGAAGGTGCAGTACTTGCTGCAGCCTTCCATGATCGAAACAAAAGCGGTAGCGCCCTCGACCCGTGCCGGCGGCAGGTGATCAAATTTTTCGATTTCCGGGAACGAAATATCCACCTGCGGGCGGCCGGAAGCGCGCCGCTTTTCCATCATCTGCGGCAAGCGATGCAAAGTCTGCGGCCCGAACACGATATCGACGTAAGGCGCGCGTTGGACGATGGCAGCGCCTTCCTGGCTGGCGACACAACCACCGACGCCAATGATCAGGTTTGGGTTCTTCTGCTTCAGATGCCGCACCATACCCAGGTCGGTAAACACTTTTTCCTGGGCTTTCTCACGCACGGAACAGGTATTGAACAGGATGACATCGGCCTCTTCCGCCTTGTCGGTCTGCTCATAGCCTTCGCCATCGTCGCCCGATAAAGCCAGTACGTCTGCCATCTTGTCAGAGTCGTACTCGTTCATCTGGCAACCAAAGGTGCGGATGAATACTTTGCGGGTCATGCTGGGATAGGCAAGGGGGTGTGGTGGTGATGGGCGGAATCGAACCGCCGACCTGTGGGTTATGAATCCACCGCTCTAACCGTCTGAGCTACATCACCACGGCGAAAATGAGGCGCGGATTATCGTGAGCGGGGGGTGGACTGTCAATCTTCCAGCAGACCGCTACCGAATTTGACAGATTTTGAAACACTTGCATCAAGGCACACGAATGCTGGCCGGCTGACCGGGCATGAATGTGGCCGCGCGTGGTATGGCCACTTCCAGGCTGTAGCGATGCTCGGCATCGACTGTCAATGCCCGTACTTTGCTGTTCAGGCTAAGCCCATCCAGCAATACCTCGACCTCGCCTCCAAGCTGCAAGCCAAGCGCTTGCATCGGGGTGATCCGGGCGCGAGCGATCAACTCATCAGCGCGCGCGACGGTGAACATCACCGCAGGCTGGCATTGGCTGGTGATCACCATTCCCGGTTCAGCTTGGCGTTGCAGAATCACGGCATCAAAAGGCGCCCGCAATTCCGATTCGGCGAGCTGGCGACGCGCCCGTTCTACCCGAGCCTGCACGGCGGCCAAACCGGAATTGACGCGGGCGAAGCGCAACCTGGCAGCATCCAGTTCCGTAGTCGATGCGACTGTCCGGGCATACAACTCCTGCACTCGATCCAGGTCCCGTTTGGCATCGGCTTGCTCTTCAGCGAGACGATCCATATCTGCGCGCTGTTCGGCCACGCTCGCCTTGAACAAGGTGGCGTCGAGGCTGGCAAGCACTTCTCCCTTGCCAACCCGTTGTCCTGCTTGCACAAACACCTGATCGACAACGCCGGAAACCGGCACGGCAAGGCTGATCCGCCCAGACCAATCGAGCGTGGCGGGAAACTCGGCGGCGTGCGCCACGCTTGTCGCGAGGACGCAAGTGATGACAAAAGCAAAGCCAGGCAACGGGCGTCTGGCCCGAGGTGGAGATGAAGAAAGAGAAGCATACGAAAACGGCTTGATCGGTATCATTTTTTCTCCTCAACTGCCGGGCTTGCGGCAACCTGCGCCAGCCCGGGCTGGCGTTCGCCCAGCAAAGCATCCAGCCGCGCCCAGGCCAGCGCCAGGTGATATTCGATGGCGCGCTTTCTGATCTGCGCAAATTGGGTTTCCGCCATGCTGTTGCCCAGATTGGTTTTCAGTTCCATTTCATATTCCGCGCGCGCCTTGTCCAGATATTGATCGCGATAGCTGACATTCATTTCGGCACTGCGCCGCGCCGTTTCACGCAAGTACTGGATTTCCTCACTGGCCGCGAGAAGCGCGAGCCGCAAATCCTGCTGCAATTGGTCGTGCTGCGCCTGCAGTGCATGAAAATTCGCCTGTTCACGTCCGATGCGCGCATCGGCGCGTCCTCCCTGCCAAAGTGGCCAGGAAAAGTTGAAACCGGCGCGCAGATCATCCCGCGTCGATGAATCGCGGCTCCAGGCGGCAGCTTCGGCCTCGAATTCGACACTCGGTCGGTTCTCCACCCGCGCGCCGGCGAGGCGATGACGGGCCGCCGCGAGCAGCTGCTTCTGGGCGTTCAGAAGCGGGTTTTCTGCCAGCACACGCGTTAGCAGTTGATCAAAACCAGGCAACGTCCGTTCGTTGCCTGGTAGTTTCGGGTCGACCAGATCATCCAGCACCATGCCAGGCAGATTCATCGCCGCGCCCAACGCCATGCGCTTTTCGCGCAGCCCCCGCCGCACGTCGTTGCGGCGCGTCAAGACATCCTGAAAGCGAGACTCCAACTCGACCAATTCCCATTGCGCGAGCTGGCCAAGCACCTGACGATCCTTGGCGTTATCCCAATTGACATAGGCGACGGCGAGCGCTTCGGTTTCCGCCGCATCCCGCATTTCAGCCAGCAACACATCAAAGTAGCGCGCCATCAGACTAATTCGGCGCTGCGCGCGCGCATCGAGCAATTGCAGGTCGCGCGCCTGACGTTCCAGATCAGCCGCCTGCGAACCGGCTAGCTGGCGACCTGAGTCGATCAGGGTTTTGCGTGCGTTGAGACGGAGTTGATGGTCCGGATGAAATTGATCATTGAAGACCGGGTTGCGCCCACTTCGCAGCGAGGCATCGAGGTTGACGCGAAAATCATTCAGGCTTTGCGCCAAAGCTGCCTCGGCTTGCGCCAGATCGCTCCGCGCCTGGGCCAGATCAAGTTCCGGGTGCGCGGTATCGGCCTGCTCCAATACCGTTTCGAGGGTTAATCGCGCCGCATTGGCCGCCGGCAAACTTGCAAACAACACCAGCGGCAGACACAACATCAGACCCGGCCAGCCACGCCAGAACCCTCGGATCATGGCGATTTATGCTGCCGCTTATAGACATTGAAGGGAGAAGACTTGTAAGCGCCCTCAACGACATAGCGACCCAGCAGGAGAAATTCATCGGCCGTCTGCATGGCGCCAGTAAAACGGGTGACGGGGTTGCCTTGCAGATCGAAGAAGACAAAAACCGGTGTCGCGCGTGCCCTTTGTTCGAGGGAAAAGGCCTTTTCCGTAGTCTCTTTGCCGTTGAAATCGACTATCGGGGTATCACCCTTGACGTTCACCGGGTAAATCAGAAACTGTTTGCGGTAGTAATCCTGAACCTTGGTTTGATTCAGGATGTTCGCCTTCATGCGGGAGCAGAACGGACAGTCGTCCAATTCGAACATAACCAGCACGCCCTGCTTGCCTTCGGCTTGAGCGGTGGCCAGTTCTTCCTTGAAATTCCCCATGTTCTGCATGAAAAAATGCGTATCCGCATCGCGCACATCGGCCACTGCCGGCCAGACCAGAAAGGCGAAAACAAGCAGCAGCCAACGCATCATGACTCCTTATTTTTTGGCGTGTATGTAACGCTCAACCGCTTCGCGCGTAATCACCCCGACGTTGTAGGCAACAACCTTGCCCTGCGGGTTATAGAGATATGTGGTCGGCAAACCCGGAATGGTTCCCACCTGAGCAGCCGACTTCTGGTCGCCCATGATGATCGGGTAGGTCACCATCATCTGGTCGGAGAATTGCAGTACGGTTTTTGTATCGCGATATTCCATCGCCACACCAAGCACCACCAGATTGTTTTTCTTGTTGTCATGCAGCGCGATCAGATCGGGGATTTCTTCCAGGCAAGGCGGACACCAGGTTGCCCAGAAATTGACCAGCACCCACTTGCCTTTGTATTGTGCAAGCGAATGCGATTTGCCTTTGCTGTCGACCAGCGTGAAGGCCTGTGCAGACAGGCTGACCAGGGCGAAAAAAACCAAGAGTGCAGCGCGTCGGATCATGTCAGGCCTCTATTGAATGGGAATTTGTGAGTCATTTAGCACAAGGGAGTTCATTCGTTGTGCAAAGTATTGAGAATTTTTTGTAAATTAGGCGCGAATTATTGCCAGTTTGGCCCCAATCCGGCTAAAGCAATGGGTCATGCCCAGGACTTCAACAGGTTGGGAAGACATTCAGATGAAAAGCCTTTTGCTGCCAATTTCGTGACGGGTAGAATGCAAACTCGAGGAGTTAAGTCAACCAATGCTACCCAGATATGTACTACCCACCCGCGAGTCGGGTCGAAATATAAACTTGGAGACGAAACCCAAGCAAGTTGAGGCTTGGCTGACGCGCTTGCCGCTCTCTAATCCGAGCGAAGCGGCCGACATCATGGCCGATTATCTGGCTACGCTGATTCAGACGGATGTGGCGCAAGATACCCGCGCCAAGATCGTCGAACGGATGACTCCGATCGTTGAAGACATTGTCGCCTCGCTCTATGAGCAGTACGGCTCAGTGCCTTTGCCGTTGCAACCCAAACAGCAACGCAATGCCGATCTGGCCAGACGCTTGTTGCGTGAGCTCGCGGACAATTACAAAACGCTGTTGCTGGACTGGCTGAAACGTCGATTCCACCTATTTGGCGGCAATCCGGTGCCGCTGTATCTGCAACGCATTCTGCTCGCCTTGCAGGCCATCCTGGAAATCAGTTTTGAAACCCATGATCCCGTCTCGGCAGGGGTTTGGGTCGATTTGCACCAAACCTACAATTACGCATTACGCAACGGGATGCGCGATTCCATCCCGGAAAGCGGTGCGAAAATGCTTTCGATCGAACAGATATACAAGTCCACATTGCTGCTCGCGCTTGCTGATCCGTATCGTTTTCCACAAGCAGAGTTGCCCTGGGCGAAGGACATCATCACCCGATTCGGCAACCTGGCTTCGATCCACCCGGCGGACCCATTGGTCAAGAGCCATTCCGGCTTGTTCATCGTCGAGGTCAATACAGATGGCCCACCAACGCCGATCGCCCGCGACGGACATCCAACCAACCCACGCTGGGATTTGCTGCTCAACACGACAGAATTGGCAAAGCATCTGGCGCTGATCTCGACACACCTGAAAAACAAGGAAGCCACCGACCAAATCGGCCTGCCTGATGTCGCCCAGGATCCGGCCTATCCGACCATGCTGCGTCGCCTCAAATTGAATTGGGGCGCTTCACTGCAACGTCAATCGCTACGCCGCAAGCAAGCCAATACGCATGATTTCGAAGTCAGTTTTGGTCTCAAGTCAGTGCATCAATTGATCGCCCCTGCCGCAGACGACGATACGATTCGTTATGGAATGGGCTCGCACGAACCGCCACCCAACATCCTGCGTTGCAAGACCATGAATGCCAGCATGGGCGGCTTGGCATTGATCAAGGCCAGCAACGTACCGGTCCAGATCCGGGTAGGTGATGTGGTCAGCGTTCGGCAGGACAAAGCCGAATGGAGCATTGGCCTGGTGCGCTGGTTCCGCATACCCAGCCAGGGGGAAATGTGTTTTGGCGTGCAACTTCTCGCGCCCCAGGCTATCGCAGTGCAAGTTCGCCGCAAGGACACCGGGCGCCAGTGGTCGAGTCTGCTGTTGCAACCCAGCCCGAATACCAAACAGACACCGATGCTACTGTCGCAGCCAGGCTGCTTCGCCCCCGACATCCCTGCGGAGATCAGCTCCCCGCAGGGGGCCCGGTTGGTTCAGATTGAAAAACGCATCGAAGCAACGCCAAGCATCGAACTGTTTCGCTTCCAGATGCATTCCCTCGGGAAAATCACCGAACCTTCTCCGCCAATTACCTGACCGGCGCGCCAGATTGACCGGTGGACTGAGTCATCAAGCCATCATCCTGCAGGGCGATTTCACTCGCCACACCACCCACCTCGTTCAGGATCAAGACATTCACCCGCCGATTTCTGCTGCGGCCATCCAGCGTGGCATTGGTATCCACCGGTCGGTTATCGGCGTAACCAATCGCCACCATGCGCGCGGCGGGAACACCACGTTCGGTGAACAGGCGCACCACGCTGCCAGCGCGAGACGATGAAAGCTCCCAATTGGATGGAAAATTCGGACTGTTGATCGGGATATTGTCGGTGTGACCTTCAACCTGGATCGGGTTTTCCACCCGCGCCAACTCTTGCGCCACCGCCGCCAGCGCCTCGCTGGATTGCTGCTGCAACACCGCCTCACCACTCTTGAACAAGACACTGGCATTGATCTCGACGGTGATCCCGCGCGGCGATTGGGTCACCCGCACCTTGCCGTTCTGGATCAAAGGCTGCATCGCCTGCAACACATTCTTGGCAACTTTTTTCATGCTCTCGGCGGCTTTCGCGCGCTCCGCCAAAACAGCCGGCTGCTGCACACTTTTGCCGATCGGCTGCCCAGTACCGGTCATCATCTCGGGATGTTTGGTCTGCAACTCGATCAATTCTTCCTTGCTCGGCGGCTCCTTGAAGGCGCTAACCAGGGCATCGGACATGACCCGATATTTCCCCTCGTTGACCGACGAAATGGAATACATCACCACAAAAAAAGCGAACAGCAGCGTAATGAAATCAGCGTAGGAAACCAGCCAGCGTTCCAGGTTTTCGTGCTCTTCGCGGATTTTCTTGCGCGCCATATCAGCAATCCGGCATCAGGACAGATAGCCCTGCAACTTTGCCTCGATCACGCGAGGATTTTCGCCGTTCGCGATGGCGACGATGCCTTGGATGAATAATTCCTTGTTGCTCACCTGACGCCCGACCCAATAACGCAATTTGCCGGCAACCGGCAGGAAAAACAGGTTGGCGCCGCCAACACCATAGATCGTCGCGACAAAGGCCACCGCGATGCCGGAACCCAGTTTGGACGGGTCGGACAGGTTTTCCATGACATGGATCAGGCCCATCACCGCCCCCAGAATGCCGATGGTCGGCGAGTAGCCGCCGGCCGCCTGCCAGACTCTGGCTGCATCAATATGATGCTGTTCATAATTCTGCAGATCGAGTTCCAGGGTCTCCCGCAACACTTCCGGCTCAGCGCCGTCGACCAACATCTGCAAGCCGCGTCGATGAAACAGATCCTGCTGTTGTTCGATGAACGGCTCCAACGCCAGCAAACCGCCACGGCGGGCCTTCTGGCTCCATTCGATCAGCATGCTCAAGGTTTCCTGACTTGCGATACGCGGCGGCTGCACTACCCACTTCAGCATGTTGAGGCCATCGAGAAACACCTTCAGGCTGGTTTGCAACATGACCGCGCCCAGCGTGCCGCCAATGACGATCATGAAGGCGGTGAACTGGAGCAACGAGCTGATGTGGCCACCCTCGAGAAACTGGCCGAGCAGAATGGCAGTGAATCCAAGGCCGATGCCAACAATACTGATGATGTCCATAGTCAGCGGACCTATCCCTTTTCCTGTTCTTATTCCGGATTCGACGACCAGTCACGCAACCGCCCACGCAGGCGGGAAATGGCCTGACCGTGCAGCTGGCAAACACGCGACTCCGAGACGCCGAGGACGACGCCAATCTCCTTGAAATTCATGTCCTGCTCGTAATACATGCCCATCAGCTGCTTTTCCCGCTCGGGCAGCACGCCGACTGCCTTGCTCAGGGCGCCCTTGAAGTGGCGTGAAGCAAGAATGTCGAACGGCGCCTGATTCTGGCCATCGGCAAAGCGTTCAAGAAAATCATCGCCATCGCCACTGTGCAAATCTTCGTAGTAAACGAGTTGGGCGCCGCGAGCATCATTCAGCAATTCAAAATAGGTCTGGATATCAAGGCCCATTTCGGAGGCGATTTCCTGCTCGGAAGGCGGCCGGTGGTGACGTTGCTGCAAGATATTGATGGTGTTTTCGATCTGCCTGCCGGCGCGCCGAACATTGCGCGTCGCCCAATCCGCATCGCGTAACTCATCCAGCATCGCGCCACGCACGCGCTGGGTGGCGTAAGTTTCGAAATGGGCGCCTTGCTCGCAATCGAAACGGTCGACTGCATCAAGCAGGCCGATCAGCCCGGCTTGCACCAGATCATCGACTTCGACGCAAGCGGGCAGGCGGGTCATCATGTGGTAAGCAATTCGCTTGACCATGGGAAGATGCGTCCTGACCAGGACGTCTTTATCAATCTCCTGCGTTGCGACGTTCATGCTCGCTCACCTCTTGCCAGCCGCATCGGCAGCCAAACGGCTATATAGCCACATGCGTTGCCAATACTGTTCAAAATTGATCCTGTCTGCTTCAACCTGACGCCCCCCCGCATCACTCAATAGATCAACCAGCACCGCATCCAGCGGACCAGGCTGTTCGCCCGGCGAATCGCTCGCGATACAACCGAGGAATACCGGCGTCAGGCCAAGAAAACGTTGTGCTGTTTCACTCAGCGCCGTGAACAGGCTAAGCGCCTGACCACTCTCCGCGCCGACCACCAGAACCAGCCAATGCTTGCCCGCCCAGGCAGTATGCGCAGCTTTCATCGCGGCATACGCATCGGCCAGAGAAGCCCGTTTTCCTGGCAATACCAGCACGCGCAAATTCGCCGTGGTAGCCAGGCTGTGATGGCGCAAGACGCCATCGCCACCATTCAGCAAAAGCCATTCCGGCGCATCGGCGCGCGAACGCCAATCATCCGTCATGTCGAGCAATTGATGCTCGGACCAACCGGCCAGGATATTCAAGCCATTCTGCGCCGCCAGCAAGACCAGGCCATCGCTCGCCTGCCGAAGAACGGAAACCAAGCCGCGGCTAGGTGCATCGGCCAGACCATGTCTAGGCATGACGCCCAGCAGCGCGGCAACATTGTTCGGCGGCCGCGTTTCATCCATCACCATCACCCGATGCCCGCGTCGCCCCAGCCCGAGGGCGAGGGCGGTGCAGGCATTGGCGGTCAGGCGCGCATCCGGCCCGATGACGCCCAGCGCCTGGAACGTCGGTTCCGGCGCAAACAGGCGGCGCAAGCCGCTGGCCTGGTCGAGTGGTTCAGCCAGCCGCACCCCAGCCTCCCCTGCCTGCGGCATCTTCCTTCATGTCCGAGATGGAAGCGGATTCCAGCGCCGCCGCCATCAGCACCGGGTAATCGTTATCGTCCTGGGTAAACGGCGATTCAGGCTGATTGATGCGGAAGGCGCGATCGGCCAGATAAACCGCGTTCGCCAGATGCAGATCTTCCGGCACGCGCTGGCCGTTGGTGACGAAATGCACCGGCAACTCATGCCGTATCGCGACATCCAGCACCGGGCCGTAGGTCAGGGCTTCATCGATCTTGGTCAGAATGCAGCCGATCAACCCTGGGCCGCTGTAAGCCCGCGCGACTTCTTCCAGCGTCAAACCCTGGCTTGGCGCACCCAGCAGCAACAGCCGTTTGACATCGCGCTGCTCACCGCAGAGCAGCGCAACCTGCTCGGCCAGCCGCTTGTCGCGCTGGCTCATGCCAACGGTATCGATGAACACCAGATGCCGACCGGCCAGGTCCGACAAAGTCATTTCCAGATCATTTTCATCACGCACAGCAAACACCGGCGTGCCCAGGATGCGGCCATAAATACGCAGTTGATCCTGGGCGCCGATCCGGTAGGTATCGGTGGTGACCAGCGCTACCTTGGCCGCGCCGTGGCGCAGCACCGCGCGTGCAGCCAGCTTGGCGACAGTAGTGGTCTTGCCAACGCCAGTCGGCCCGACCAGCGCATAGACACCGCCACGCTCGATGATGTCGTCCGCGTTGGCAGCTAGTTTCAGATTGTGCGCGATGGTGGATTTGATCCATTTCAACGCCTGCGCCAGATCTGCCTCATCTTCCGGCAAACGTTCCAGCAACATGCGCGCGAAAGCAGCGGAAAAACCGGCTGCCAGCAGGCGTTTCATCGCTTCCACCCGCACCGGGTCACGCCGCGTCAGATCATGCCAGGCAAAGCCGGCCAGCTGGCCTTCCACCATGCCGCGTAGCAAGCGCATTTCACGCGCCAGTTCATCCACTGCATCGTTGCTGGCCTGCGGTTTGGATGCTGCATGACTGCCCTGATCACTCCCGTTTTTACCGTTGACCGGTGCCTCCGGCTTAATTTGTGTGGGCGACTCCGGCGCTACCGGATGCCGATTCGGCGAGGGGCGAATCAGCGTGGAGACGTCTCGCTCGGCCAGGTAATCGGCCAATGTAGTCAATTGCGGCCTGACTTCTTCAAGTGACAGATTCGGCGCCATCGCTGGCGCGGCGGGCTGTGCATGAATCGGCAAAGGCGCCTGCACCGCGCGTGGCGCTGGCTGTGCGGCTGGCGCGGTGGGTGGTGTGCGCCACAAGGCCGGTTCGGCCTGGGCAGCAAGCGCGGCCATATCCATATCCGCCACGGCAATGATCTCGACGCCACCCGCAACCTGCCGGTTGGACAGGATCAAGGCGCTTGCGCCAAGCGCATCACGCACCTGTCGCAAAGCATCGCGGGTCGTTTGAGCGTGGAATTTCTTGATCATGCGTGCTTCATGAACCGCTACCGATCAGCGTAACAATGCGAATGCTTTTACCATCCGGCACTTCCGCATGCGACAACACCTTCAGGCCCGGCGCGGAGCGACGCAGGAAGCGCGCCAGAACCGGGCGAATGGCGGGGGGCGACAACAGGACGGCGGGCTGGCCGGCACTTTCCTGCTTCTCGACCGCCTGCACCGTTTCCCGTACTAGCCGTTCAGCAAGGCCAGGTTCCAGGCCGACGCCGGTATCGCCGCGAGAGGCCAGTGCCTGTGTCAGGATATGCTCAAGGTTCGGCTCAAGGGCCATCACTAACAATTCCTGCGCTCCTCCAAAGGTTTCGTGGATGATAGCGCGTCCCAGGGCAGTTCTGACGGTCGCGGTGAGCTCATCGGCATCCTGCGTGCGGACGGCATGTTCAGCCAGGGTTTCCAGAATGGTGCGCATGTCACGAATGTGCACCTGTTCTTCCAGCAGATTCTGCAAAATCTTCTGCACCGTCGCCACCGGCAGCTGTTTCGGTGTCAGGTCTTCCACCAGCTTCGGATATTGCTTGGCAACATGGTCGAGCAATTGCTGGGTTTCCTCCCTGCCAAGCAATTCCGGCGCGTGTTCATTGATGATCTTGGTCAGATGAGTCGCCACCACCGTACCGGCATCGACCACGGTATAGCCATAGGTCTGGGCCTGGTCGCGCAGCGTGGCTTCGATCCAGATTGCCGGCAATCCGTAAGCCGGATCGGTCGCCGCCTGACCATTCAGGCCGCCCAGCACGCGCCCCGGATTGATGGCGAGAAACTTGCCCGCGATGGCTTCACCCTCGGCAACACTGACCCCCTTCAAAGTCACGCGATATGCATTCGGCTTCAGTTGCAGGTTGTCGCGAATGTGGACCGCCGGCACCAAAAAGCCGAGATCTTGGGCGATCTTCTTGCGGATGCCGCGAATCCGCCGCAGCAACTCGCCATCCTGATGTTTGTCGACCAACGGCACCAGGCGATAACCCACCTCCAGGCCGAGGCGATCGACCACGGCGACATCGTGCCAGCCC